>CAZLKP010000404.1:0-4291 GCA_964560095.1 uncultured Bacteroidia bacterium | reverse complement strand
GTCTCTATCAGTGTCGGATCGAAATCACTGGGCAGGTACAGTCTGCGTCTGTGCTCCTGCACTAAGGAACTATTCGTTCTTTCTATAAAGAAACCGCTAAGGCTTTAGGTTGGCTCTTCCTCCCACATGCCGTGGAAGGGAGAGCTTTTTTTGAGAGAATAGCTAATGAAATTTCGCAAACCTAGTGACACCAATCAATCCCTACATTTAGGGTTGACAGACCACGAAGGCGAAATTCTCCTATCCAGTTTCCTATCCAGTTTCATCTTTTCAAATGCAATGATCCCACTGAGGGTTGCGCCTGGGATTCCCTGCCCCGGGTAGGCTGAATCGCCGCAGAGATATGCCCCTTTGTGATCTAGCCGGGCGTCGAGCATTTGCCAGGGCTTGATGTGCATAAACTGCGGATATCCACCCACAAAGCCCCATGAACGCCCCGTCCATTTGGCCCAGGCTCCCGGTGTGGAGGCGTGTTGAAAGACGATGTCATGGTGGTTAAAAAAGCCATGTGCTACCAGTGTGTCAATGATTTCCCGGCTGACGAACGCTTTGTCTGTAATGCGGGTTCGTTCCGGGTCGGGAATATGGGTGGTAACTGAGGCGACAACTTCATCTTTTGGTCCGCGCTGTTCATCTTCGGGATGCGACATGCTGAGGAAAATGCTGGAAGACCCGGTTCCTGCCAGGGGCTTTTCAAGGTGAATCTGATGGTGCAGGCTCTCAAATGTCCGGGTTCGTTTGAACACCAGGCTGAGCTGAAAGGCGCTGTTGAGCTGGGGAGAATGCAGGAGTTTTTTGCTGAGGTGCTGCACGTTTGAATCATCCCAGAGTTTCAGCACGTCATTGATGGGGATGGCCGCCACGAGGTTGTTGGCGGTGAAGGTGCGGGGCTTTTTGCGAAAGGTCGTTGTCACCTCATAGCTTCCGGGCTTCGCCTCAATCCGGGAAACTGGCTGCTGGAGCAGGACCTGTCCTCCCTGGTCTTTGATGTAGCTCACCAGTAATTCGGCCAGGACAATCATGCCGCCGTCCAGGTAGTAGTTGCCGTAATTGGTGTAGCATAAAGCCGTGGCACCAAAGAGCACATTCACCTCTTCCATGGTATTCTGGGCCGTGATCATGAGCTGCTCGTTCACAAAGCGAACAAAGCGTTCGTTGTCCAGAAGCCCATGCTTTTTCAGGAGGTCTTTGGTGCTGGAAAAAGCCTTGATGGCAAAGGCAACCTGCTTAGGCTGAAAGTGACGAATGGCAAATCCGACGTCTGAAAGGGTGGAGGGTGGAAAGGCACGCTGCCGGATGGAGGTATTCCACACAAAGCGGCTGATTCGATAACATGCTTCCCAGAATGCCCGCTGATGGGCGACACCAAACACGCGCTCCGCTTCCTCAATCCACGCCCCGAGATCCTGATGTCGGGTAATCGGGCCGATGCCCTCGAAGTGAACCTTCATGGGCGTTGTGAGCGCGCGGGCAGGCAGGTTCAGTCCGAGGCTGTCGAGCAGATGCTTGAGCGGCATGCCGGGGTCGAGCCCAACGAGGGTGGTGGCACCCGACTCAAAGGTATAGCCTTTGCGCGGATAGGAGCTGGCGCATCCTCCTGGCAGCCAATTTTGCTCCAGTACAGTGACGGATTGGCCGGCATGGGCAAGGAGGGCGGCGGTAGTAAGACCAGCCATGCCAGCACCAATTACTATGGTGTGGGAGAGGGGGGTGTTTTCGGTAGTGATCAAGGGGATGGTTTGTTGAATTATTTTATCTAATGTTCAAACAATGCTTGGGGGTTCTTGTTCTTTCCACCAGTCAATAAATCGATCATACACTTGTATGTTTTCCAATATGTGATTTAGGACCTGCTTGATTTTTGCTAGTTGTCACAATTCTAGCCAGCAACGAAAGGAGTCCTGACCCGTACATATTTTCAGTTTTTTATTTACCCGCAGTAACGGCCCATGTCCAAAGTAGCAGTCTTTAGAAAAGCACATTTCAACGCCGCCCATCGCTTACATAATCCCGAATGGGACGACGAAACCAACCGAAAAGTCTTTGGAAAGTGCAACAACCCCAACTATCACGGCCATAACTATGACCTGGAAGTTAAGGTCATTGGGGATATTGATCCTCAAACTGGCTATGTGATGGATATGAAAGTGCTGAAAGATCTGATCAATGAGCATATAATTGATCAATTTGATCACAAAAATTTAAATCTCGACACAGAAGAGTTTCGCGAGCTGAATCCCACCGCCGAGAACATCGTGATGGTAGTTTGGGATATTCTGCGGGCTCATCTGGATGAGAAATACGTTCTTTACGTTCGACTGTATGAAACCGAAAGAAACTATGTGGAGTACCCCGCATCATAACGGAAACGGTTCCAGTAACGGCTACTCAAACGGAGATCAACATGCTCAGGAAACCGAGCATAACGAAGAGCTGGGAGAGCACCATATCGGAACATCTGTCAGAACCCCGCTCCGCGACGACGCGTTTGAGCTAGATGATGACACCAAGATAGAGTTGATCAAGACCAAATTTAAGGATATCATGGAAATCCTGGGTTTGGATCTCACTGACGATTCCCTCAAAGGCACTCCTGCGCGGGTCGCCAAAATGTATGTCAAAGAAATTTTCAGTGGACTCAACCCGGCCAATAAGCCGGAAGTAAAGCTGTTTGAAAATAGCTACGGCTACAGAGAAATGCTTGTGGAACGCGACATCACTTTCCACAGCAATTGCGAGCACCACTTTGTGCCGATTTATGGCAAAGCTCATGTGGCCTACATCCCAAGCGACAACGTGGTAGGGTTGTCAAAGCTCAATCGTCTTGTACAGTACTACGCCCGGCGCCCACAGGTGCAGGAGCGTATGACCCGCCAAATCGCTGAAGAGCTCAAAACAGCACTCGGCACCGAACACGTAGCTGTGCTGATTGAAGCTGATCACATGTGTGTGCGTTCACGCGGCGTTCAGGACACTGAGAGTTCTACTGTGACGAGCAGTTTCTCAGGTAAGTTCAACAACCCTGAAACCCGGACGGAATTTCTCCGTTACATCAAGAAGTAGTAGTAGTTAATAGATCCTTTTCGACGCGAAGCAGAGTTTATGCTTCGCGTTTCTTGTTTTAAGAACAATAAGGGGCATATCTGTTGTTCCTGCGGGGCCAGCATATTTCCAGATCACAATAGCATATCGAGCATGTGCTTCTCCAAAGTACCAATCCGTTTCTGATCCAGAATGATGGTCGCGCCCAGGCGCTGAACGTTGGGCTCAGATTTAATGTTGTTACGCCAGTCAAAAAATAGTGGACCACCAGGCATGATCAGGGTGATTCATCTGGTTGTTTTGCTCTTCCTGCTCGTATCCAGGTCCGTAACCAGTCTTGCAGGTTCTCAGATCTCAGATATTCGATTTGAAGGAATTGTTAGCGTGGATTCTGCTTTTCTTCATCGATTTTTGACATGCGAGGAAGGAATGGTGCTAGATAGCCAGATGGTGGAAGCTGATCGTCATCGCTTGGAGAATTTGGCGTTCATCATCCAGGCGGGGATCATGTTTGCCGCTCGACATCATGCCCCGCCGAATCCACAATCAGTTTGGCGACCAGGCCGGTCCAGCCGAGTTGGTGGGAGGCTCCGATACCGCGGCCATTGTCGCCGTCAAAGTACTCAAAAAACAAGATCAGATCCCGAAAATGCTCGTCGCGATAGAGATCGCGGTGAAGGGCATTGACCGGGCGATCTCCTGTTTTGTCTGCTCTGAAAATATTGATCAGTCGGTTGTCAATGATGTCTTTGAGGTCAAGGAAGGTCAATTCTTTTCCGTGGAACGAAAAGGTGACAGAATCGCCATAGTACCGATAGTAGATGTCCAGTGACTGGATCATCAGATAGTTCATCGGAAACCAAATCGGTCCCCGCCAGTTGGAATTTCCGCCAAACATAGTCGTGGTGGATTCTGCCGGTGTGTACTGTACCGAAAAAGTTTCACCATTGATCTGGATGGCATATGGTTTTTCATGGATTTTGGACATCGACCGGATGCCGTAGGGGCTGAAAAATTCCTTCTCGTCGATTAGCGCTTCGATGAGGCGCAGTTTTCTGTCCTTTGGCACGAGAGACAGGAGAATATCTTCTTGTTCATTGACCTCCTCCACTACCTTATATTTGTTGTTGCGCCGGCGGTAGTTTTTGAACCACTTGAAGCGCTTAAAAAAATCAGGCAGCGCTTCCAGCGTTGTATGATCGATCAGCAACACGGCATTCAGCGCCATCAGGCCCACCAGTGATCGCAC
>CAZLKP010000403.1:0-4308 GCA_964560095.1 uncultured Bacteroidia bacterium | reverse complement strand
TGGTCTCCATTTCCATGTTCACCACCTCTTGCCCCTTCCATCTGAGGGTAGCCAGCCGGTCGGGCAGATCACGCACAGTGATTGGAATTCTACCCAACCCCCTGCCCTGTGGCCCGTAAAACCCACAGGCAGTCAGAGTGATCCCACGGCAAATGTCCGGAAAATATGCAGCAGCCAATTCAAGGATTCCCGGGTTTCCGACGGCTCCGTAGGCCAACGCCGCTACCGATGGTACATCCCCCAGAAGAGCTTTCGCACCAGCCTCTAAGGCATGCATTCCTTTCTGAGAAGTGATATAGAAGGGCATCAGGCCGTCTAATCCGATGGCAGCGGAAGATAAGACCAGGGTCCCCGGAGCATAGTCTTCCTGTAATCCACCACAGGTTCCCAAGCGAATCAAGCGAAGGCGGCGCAGGTTCTTGTGAACCTGCCGCGTAGCGAAGTCTATATTGACTAGGGCATCAAGCTCACTGAGAGCAATATCAATGTTGTCCGAACCGATGCCGGTGGACATGACAGTTACTCTGTGCGGGCCCAGCCGGCCGGTGATGGTTCTGAACTCACGCTTACCCTTTTGTAGTTCTACCTCATCAAAGCGATTGGCTACCCGATCCACCCTGCCCGGGTCGCCAACGAGGATGACAGTTGGTGCAACATCTTCGGGCAACAGGTTCAGGTGGTAGATAGATCCATCCTGATTGAGGATCAGTTCGGTGGATTTCATACAGTTCTTTGATTGAGCTCAGATGAAAGCTAAAAAAGAATCCTGCCATTCATCCTGAATACGAACCATTGATACGTGGATTCATGAAAAATATGTATTTTTGCATCAGATGGGGGCAACTTTCAATTTGCATGAGCGTTCAATTATATCTTAGGCCTGAAAAACCGGAAAGGGATTCTATGCGTTCTTCATTCGTGACTCATGGATGTAAGGAGGCAGGCTAACTCAACAGCCCTCGCTGTTTAGATTTGAATTACATTTACACCACCGTACCCACCCGTACTGAACACATACCCCGCGATACATGAGACAGCTTAAAATCAGTAAGCAGATTACCAACCGGGAGTCGCAGTCGCTCGACAAGTACCTCCAGGAAATCGGGAAAGTCGAACTGTTGACCCCGGATGAGGAAGTGGAGCTGGCGCGCCGCATTAAGCAAGGCGACCAGGTAGCTTTGGAAAAACTCACCAAAGCCAACCTGCGTTTCGTTGTGTCTGTGGCCAAACAGTACCAGAACCAGGGCCTCTCACTGGGAGATCTGATCAATGAAGGAAACCTGGGCCTCATCAAAGCAGCCAAACGCTTTGACGAAACCCGCGGTTTTAAGTTTATCTCCTACGCGGTCTGGTGGATTCGTCAGTCTATCCTGCAGGCACTCGCTGAACAGTCAAGGATTGTTCGCCTCCCCCTCAACCGGGTAGGTGCCCTCAACAAAATTGGCAAGGCTTTTTCCAAGTTGGAGCAGGAATATGAGCGTGAGCCCTCTCCGGAAGAAATCTCGGAAGTACTCGAAAACATGTCGGAAGATGAAATCTCCGATACGCTTAAGATCTCAGGCCGCCATGTGTCCGTGGATGCCCCTTTCGTCCAGGGCGAAGAAAATCGGCTGCTCGACGTGCTCGAAAATGACGCTGAGCCAGTGCCCGACAATGAACTGATCAACGAGTCTTTAAGCAGAGAAGTCGAGCGCGCCCTCAGCACTCTGACCCAACGGGAGGCAGAGGTCATTCGCCTGTATTTTGGGATTGGCGTCGAGCATTCTCTCACCCTCGAAGAAATCGGCGAAAAATTTGACCTGACGCGTGAGCGCGTCCGCCAGATCAAAGAAAAAGCTATCCGCCGACTGCGTCATACCTCCCGAAGCAAAGGGTTGAAGACGTACTTGGGGTAAGATTTACCTGAACAGGTGCAAGAAGCTATCATGTCTTAGGCACAACCGCCAAGACGTTGAAAAGGCGCAAGGATCGCTCATTATTGATAAGATAGCGGGCTTTGCGTCTTCCTCTTTGCGACGTAGCGGTACCAAAGAAACTTTTGAGATGTCCTCTTTTTTGTCCTTGATATGACATCAAGGCTAGAAACAGCAGCAATCAACAGGCTCCTTCCGAACTGCAGCTACAAAACCATGGTCCCGCTTTCATTCTATTTCTCTAACAATCGTAACGTCAATTCTTGATACAGCACCGGCTACCAGCAGGGTCAGCAGCGTTGAAGACAACATCAGCAGCATCCATGTTGGCCCCATCGGGCAGATCAAAATCGACACCTACCAGGGGTTTGTCAGCATTCGGAAAAAACTCATAAGGAGGCCATGGTCACCTGGATTTAGCGACACAAGTAGAGAGGAGGTTTATCATCGGCCATTTTATAAACACTGGTCCCTTTTGTCTTAAAATAGGGGTGTGAATGAGCCAATAATTTTTCAGGATTTTTGCTGACGGATGTGTTCGATGTGGTTACGCAGGGTGCTTTCGAGCAGTGAAACTCGTTGATCTTCAGGAATCATGATCAAACGATCGGTGAGATACAGAGAAATCATCCCATGGACCATCGCCCAGTTTTCCATGGTAATTTCATGAACATCAGTAGCCTGGAAATAGCCGTGTTTTTTACAATTCCCGATCACAACCTCCAGCAGGTGGAAGGTTTCGTAGCCACATTCCCAGCCTTTGTTCTGAACTTCCTCTACATTCATCGGAGATTGCAGCATGAACATCAAATGATAGAGTTCAGGATTCCTCAGCCCAAATTCCAGGTAGCGTTTTCCCAGGTCAAACAACTGATCCATGGGTTTTTCGATGGTCAGAACCGGGGCCAAAAATTCGAAAAATTGATCAAATGCTTCTTGCTGAGCAAAAAACATGAGCTCATCCTTGTTTTGAAAGTACAGATAAATTGTCGCCGGGCTGTACTCAATTACTTCGGCAATCTTTCGGATAGAGACTTTTTCATAGCCTTCTTCGATATACATGGTGAGAGCGGCGGAAATAATTCTGCCACGTAACTCTTCTTTTTCTCGTGCTTTCCTTTCTGCAATTCCCATGTTTGTGAAGGTAAAGGGTGAATGGATATCCGACCTCGAGAGTACGTAAGACACTAAACACTGTTTAGTATTTGTATATTTTTTCATTTTCTTGTTTCAAATACCCAGGTGACGCTATGCCAGAAGTTGATTATCAGTCAGTTGCCCCATACTCTATACTGGGAACCCCCCATGCGGAAACCCAGCATTTGTGGCTCCTCTTTCACGGATATGGGCAGTTGGCCAGCCGATTCATCCGGAAGTTTTCTTTTCTGGACGATGGCAGGCATGTGATCATTGCCCCACAAGGGCCCGACCGGTTTTATTTTGACGACTTTCGCAAAGTCGGAGCGAGTTGGACCACCCGCGAGCATCGCGAGATTCATCTGCTCAACCAGCAGCGCTATCTGGATGCTGTTTGGGCGGATGTCACGAAAGATCTGGAGATGAACCGGGTCCGAATTCATGGACTGGCTTTTTCTCAGGGTGTGAGTGTGATGACCCGCTGGCTGAGCAGCCGAAAGATTCTGATATCGACGATGGTGTTGTGGGCAGGGGGGTATCCGAAGGATGTAGCGGAAGATGCCTGGCACTATTTGCCGAACGGATCAAGCATCTATTGTGTCGTCGGTCATCAGGACGAATACCTAAATGCGAAGCGCGTACAGTCGGAGCAGGCCATCATTCGGGCCAGACATCCGGATGTGATCTTTCATTGGTTCGACGGAGGGCATGAAATACCGGAACCGGTGTTGCGGGAGTTGTTAGAAGGGGATATGTGAGATATTTTCATGCTCATCAAGCAACCTATTGAAGTCTTTGATTAGCAGTGACCAATTGGTCACATCCCCCTTCGATCGCAGCTTCCATTCGATCGCAGCTTCCAAATGAACCGCGTCATACACAACTCCACTCACAAGATTCTTTTTTGCACAGTAATTCATGGCTGATAAGCAATCTCATTCATCAAGTGGACGATCTGAGGCATCCAAGTACATCTTCATTTCAATCCCATTCCGGTTCAGATATCCCTCCCAGTCTTCCTAAACCAACGCCACGGTATCGAAGTCAATGTTGTAAGAAGAGCCGTTTTTTATCCCTGGTAGCCCTGATTCTTTGATCACCAGTATTGCTTTTCCTGAAGGTTTTTCAAGTGATAGCTAAAGGGTTTTTGTAGCTGTATCAGCTGATAACTTGAGCTTTTGTCCAGGAACAAATCCCAGCAGTTTTCTGATTTTCTGGGGGAATCAGGATCCTTCCCAACCTGTCGATAGTTACTTCC
>CAZLKP010000402.1:0-4323 GCA_964560095.1 uncultured Bacteroidia bacterium | reverse complement strand
GACTGTGCCAGCTCAGGGTAATCTTCCAGGGCGCCGGCGATACGGATCCACTTAAAATTATAGCTCACCTCGTACATGCGTCCGTCCGGCTTCTGCAGCAAATCGAAATAGGCTGGCCCTTTCTGCATCGTGAACAGGGACCTACGGGTATAAAACCGGTACAGACGCGCCGGCCCATCAATGAGCCGCTGCATAAACATCACACTGTCAGAGAGAAAGCCGGAGTACAAGACCGGCCGAGGTTTGCTTTCATAATGGCGGTCATTGTAGCCAAATGCTGAAATCCGTTCCGGTGTGTAACGGCTTTTGACCGCGTATTCATCATAAAAGACGATGTATCTCTGATCCTGGAAGTCATCTCCACTTCGCACATAGCCCCAGGTGGTGTCGCCATACGTCGATACAATATATCCTTTCGGGTATCGGGACGCCTGCCCGCTCAGCATGGAGGCCCACCCTACTACCAACAAAATCAACAAAATCACATGCCTCATGTTTAGCATTTAAGGTTGACTACATCTGGGTAGACAAAACAACAGATTTTGCCTCATTTTTCGAACGAATCAACTTCCTGATCCTGACATATTTCCATTGTTTTTTATGATCGGAATCATTTGCACACCCATTTCCTCTTGATTATTTTTGAGGGCTAATCTGACCATTCCGCCCATGGCCCGACGACCATTGAAAAAAGTTGAAAAAATCATCATCATTGGCTTTATGATGCTGGCAGCGATGATGACGGGGCTCTGGCTGCTCGACAAACAGCCCAACCGGGCCTACTACCTACCCGCCAACTACGAAGGCTGGGTGAGCATCCGCTACAATGTGAAAGTAGCCGATCCGCTCCCAGTTAAAGATGGAGTGCTTCAGTTTCATATCCCGGAAAACGGCCAGCTCGAAACCAGTGACGCACTGGTGGTAGGGTGGCGAAGAGACGATTTTTTTTACCAGGCTGAAGATGGCAGCACCTCACAAATCCCCGCTTCCGTGAAGCAGGGTGACGACTATTACCTGCACATTCACAAACACAGCTATTACGCCAAAGACTGGACCTCCCTCCTACTCGATCTCCCTTTTGGATCGGATACGGTCCTGCCAGATGAAACCAGATTGACCAAAATGCAGGATGAAGAAATTACTTATGTGACCGGGAAGAAAACACTTGAATACTTCTACGTATCTCATACCCCCCGGCCTATCATGTTTAACCCCCCCCCAAATCCGGATATGAAAGGTCTCGAATCTACCGAAGACCGCCGGATCTCCTCTCCCTGATTCAGCTCTGAAGTGATATGGAACACGTAGCTCAAAACATCGATTTCAGCAATACCCAACTTGCTTTCCAGGCTCAGTCAGACCAAAAACTGACTCGGACATACTGGCTATTTCGGATGATCGATAACCCATTCCTCACCAGGGTGGGGCCTAAAATGCTGATGCTGGGGTTCAAACTTGGCCTGCCACTGAAGGGACTGGTCAAAAAAACCCTCTATGACCTGTTTGCCGGAGGAGAAAGCCTACCACTCACCGTTTCAAAGTCAAAGCACCTTGCCGAATATGGCGTCAAAACCATCCTCGACTACTCCGTGGAAGGGGCCAAAAACGAAGAGGGCTTCGAAGAAACCAAACGCCAGATTATCAGTACGTTAGTACATGGAGGGAAGCACGAAACTGTGGCCTTCAGCGCCTGTAAATTGACCGGACTGGCCTCCGTGGCACTCATGACTAACATTCAGGAAGGAAAATCCCTCAGCAAGGAGGAGGAAGCTGCCTTCGGACGGGTAAAACGCCGTATGCACGAAATCGCCGTAGCCGCCCGCGAACACGACCTGCCCCTGTTTATTGACGCGGAAGAAAGCTGGTTTCAAAATACCATCGACAGCATCGCTGAAAAATTGATGGAGGAATTCAATCGGGAAAAACCTCTAATCTGGACAACTTTCCAGCACTATCGGCATGACCGTTTGGATCATTTGCGAACATTGATTCAGAGAAGCAAGGAAAAAGGCTACTTCCTGGGCGTGAAGTTGGTACGTGGAGCCTACCTGGAAAAAGAAAATGACCGCGCTGAGCAAAAGGGATACCCGACGCCCATGCAACCTAACAAGGCCTCTACCGACCACGATTACAACGAAGCGCTCAGACTCTGTGTTGACAACATTGACCATGTAGCTGTGTGTGCGGGCACCCATAATGAGCGATCCAGTGCGTTGCTGGCTGCGATGGCCAGGGACAAGGGCCTCCCTCCCAATCACCCCCACATCTGGTTTTCGCAATTGCTGGGCATGTCTGACCATATTTCCTTTAACCTCGGGCATGCCGGCTACAATGTTGCCAAATACCTGCCGTTCGGACCCGTCATGTCGGTGATGCCTTATCTCATTCGCCGGGCGGAAGAAAATACCGCCGTTGCTGGCCAGGCCAGCCGGGAGGTGGAATTGCTGAGAAAGGAAGTGAAAAGAAGGAAGAAGTAGATCACATCTTCTCCCGCAACTCCCCAATAATCCGATCGGCCAGTTCGTCGGCTTCTTTCTGGCTTTTGGCCTCGGTATAAACCCGCATGATGGGTTCGGTGTTGGAGCGACGCAGGTGAACCCAGCTCTCGGCAAAATCCACCTTGAGGCCGTCCTGATCGTTGATCTCCTCGTTGTTGTATTTCTTCCGAAATGCCTGCTCCAGTTCTTCCGGGCGGATCTCAGGCCCCAGCTGCAACTTACGCTTAGCCATGAAATAATCGGGATAGGTGGCGCGAAGCTCGCTCATCTTCTGCCCCGACTTCACCAGATACGACAGAAACAGCGCAATGCCCACCAAGGCGTCACGGCCATAATGAAGCTCAGGGAAAATGATGCCACCGTTTCCTTCGCCTCCGATCAGCGCATCGGTGCGCTTCATGATTTCCACCACATTCACCTCCCCCACTGCCGCGTAATAGTGACGGCATCCATGCTTTTGGGCCACATCGGCCAGGGCACGTGAGGATGACAGATTCGACACCACAGAACTCTTGCTGTGGCTCAGGATATAATCCGACACAGCCACAAGGGTGTATTCTTCCCCAAACAATTCGCCATCCTCATTAACAAACACCAGTCGATCCACATCCGGATCCACAGCAATGCCCAGATCTGCCTGATGCTCTCGAATGGCCTGAGACAGTTCCGTGAGATTTTCCTTGAGTGGTTCGGGATTGTGCGTAAACCAGCCGTTGGGCTCGCAATTGATCTTCACGATCTCCTTCACGCCAAGCGCCTCCAGCATTTTCGGTACATAAACGCCGCCGCTGCTGTTGACCCCATCCACCACGACCTTTAGGTTGGCCTTTTCGATGGCATAGCGATCGACCAGCGGCAGATCCAGAATCTTGCCGATATGGATGTCTCCCCCATCTTCCCTGCTTTCAATTCGACCCAATTGACGAACCTGCTTAAAATCGAAATACTCGTTTTGAAGAATCTCCAGAATTTCGAGGCCATCTTTCTTGGTCACAAACTCACCCCGGTGATTGAGGAGCTTGAGGGCATTCCATTCCACGGGATTGTGAGAAGCCGTGAGGATGATACCACCGGCTGCTCTGATGTGCGGCACCATCACCTCCACTGTCGGTGTGGTGGAAATACCCAGGTTTACGACCCGAAACCCCAAACCAATAAGCGTAGCCGACACGAGCTGATGCACCATTTCACCGGAGGGACGGGCATCTCGACCAATGACCACAGCGTCGGCATTGGGTTTTTTCAGGGTAAGCCAGGTGCCAAAGGCTGACGCAAATTTGACCACATCGATAGGAGTAAGATTGTTTCCGGCGGAGCCTCCGATCGTACCCCGAATGCCTGAAATAGAGGAAATTAGCGTCATATCTGGGTAAATATTGCCTGGCAATGGGGCAAAGATAGAGAAAAATGGCATTCTGTTGCAGTCGCATTCAAATCCACGAAGTATCTTCAGATTCATGGATTCTTTTCTCGATCATTGGCAGCGCCTCCATGGGTCGCTCATTGACAATTGGAGCCGGATTTGCCTGCCTGAATGGATTCGTCCCCAGAGGATGCATCCCCTTCATTCGATACCACAAACATTCCTGCTGCGGGAAGATGAACACGGATTTGGCATCAGCGGAACCAAGCGAAGAAAGCTTGCCTCCCTGATTCCCTGGCTTCAGACAAACGGCTTTGTTCAGGCTGTCCTTATTGGCGGGGCCACCAGCAACCACATTGTTTCCGCACTGCAGGCATGTCGGGAGCACGGAATCCGGACCCAGTCTTTTTTGCTGGAAAATCACCAAAAAGAACAGAAAGGAAACGCATGGCTCAGCTCCTT
>CAZLKP010000401.1:0-4329 GCA_964560095.1 uncultured Bacteroidia bacterium | reverse complement strand
AGCGGAAGCGGCACCGCCGACGACTGCGTCGAGAATTTCCTGAATGGCTCTTTGCCTGTCACCTGGCAGGGCATTGATGCCCGCGAAACCGGATCGGGTGACGTCCTGATTTCCTGGCATACCGCTAACGAGCAAAACAACCACTACTTCGAGGTAGAGCGCAGTGCCGACGGCATGTTGTACGAGCCCGTTGGGCGATCCATGAGCCAGGGAGATGCCCAATCGACACAGTCTTATCGCCTGCTGGACCGATCTGTAGATCCCGGAGCCTGGTATTATCGTGTGCGACAAGTGGATCTGGACGGATCAAGCAGCCTGTCGGATGTGGTGGAAGTCCACATTGGATCTGTTCAACAAGTCTCAGTAGCCATGCTTGCGGAAGGAGTCCGGATTTCAGCTCCCCAGGGGTTACGACAGATTTCCCTGTTTTCCCTGAATGGCCAGCATCTACGCACGGTCCAGATCAACGGTCCGTCTTTTCTGCTTGCCACAAATGACATCTCTCATGGGCTTTACTTGCTGGAAGTTCGGACAGTTTCGGGCATCAGGCATGTGAAGATCCGCCTGTGACTTATCTCTTTCGCCCGATCATCCATACAAACTGGATGAAATTGACCTCAAGGTTCTGAAACCGGGCGGTCGTACCATCAACCGGCGTCATGCTCACATTCGGGAACCATCGCAGGTTGGTACGAAGGTAGAACCAGTCCAGTCGGCTGGGTCTGATGTCCCAACCTGCCGTAATCCCTACAGTGCCTGTCAATTCCTCGTAGGTCTGATCCTGCGGGGAATTGAAGCTTACTTCCAGCGATTCGAGGCTCAGCGCCGGACCGATGAACGGGGCAAATCCATGGTAATCCACGAGGTATTTTGTGCATTCAAGGGCGAGGGAGTTTCGTTTTTGCTGCATATGGAGTCCATAGCCGCTGCTGGATGTTCGCATTCTTCTCCATGCAAGATTGAGGTTGAGGTCGGGTTTGTGCCAGTAATACCCTCCCACGATATCGAAAAAGACGCCATCAGCGAGGGGTGTTTTGACGGAGGGCAGGCCAAACAGGGCAGGGGAGGGGCCGATCATCCATGAGGAGGAAGGACCTATGCCTACAAACCATCCGTTGAGCTGGCTGCCTAATTCTTCAGTCAGTTGCTGGGTTTTGCCATTTTGCCAGTTGCGCTCAGACCCTGCGGTGGTTTCCAGCATCAGCTTGTAGCCTGCAGAGATGGTAAGAGGTGGCAAGGTCATGGTGCCGAGGCGTGAAGGTGACACTGGGTATGCCATTTCCTGTTGGAGCAGGTTGTATTGTGCCCCCAGTTCGAACAGATGATTCCCTTTCATCAGGGTCAGGCCCGCCATGAGTGGTGTGACAATCCGACTTCTCCAGGGACCCCGGTCAACTTCGGCATCTGTCCTGTTTTGCCGGAAGGAAAACGACTGGGTCGAAAACCCGAGATATGGACGGATGGCATCACGGGTAACGGCCCATGGATACCATTTGGCCATGGTGGAGATGCCAGGATCATAGATACTGCTAAGATCATCTGACCGGTGTGTCTGCATGCCGGCGATCGGAAAAGCCACCGCAAAGTCGGCATGACCCCAGAAGTGCAGCCCTCCGATGGAGAGTCGGGGACTGATCAGGCCGGGGACGGAGGAGGAAGTTAAAACGCCATCATTGTTGAGATACTGGGTGGATCCGAGCGCCGGGAAGTATGCGACTTCCGCTCCGAGCGTCAGTTGGGCAAAACGATGTCGGGTGTGGCGTCCTTCGGAATAGGGTTGGGAGAACAGCGGCAAAGCGCCAAGAAGGCAAAGGGTGATAAGGGTGATGGATTTCATGTCTGTTGTTTTTTCAAACGTGGGAATGAGCAGCCACGATCTCCATTTTTTCCGATGAGTTGTACAGAATACAGGATAAGATGTGCAGAAAGTTCTGTTTGATTCTATCAGATCTGGTTATTCGACATGTCAACCCAGATGAAATGATCTTCATATTTTCCCCAAGCATTAATCTTCCCTTATTCCCTGAAGTAATGCTTCTTCCCTTATTCCTTTTCATTCTTGACTCTTTTCCCCGAACCCCGCATATTTAGTGCCCCAAAATCGAGGTGTGGCGCAGCCCGGTTAGCGCACTACGTTCGGGACGTAGGGGCCGCAGGTTCGAATCCTGCCACCTCGACTAGAAATCACCTGGAATACGATTCCCAAAAGTCACCACGATCTCTATGTTGAGGTAGCGCTGTCGGCCGCCATCGTGAATGGCACCCACCGTGCTGCCGTCATTCGACAGCACATTGAAGATGCCTACATTGTAATACACGCCGGCCCCTACGGAGCCATACTGAGTGGGCAGATTGAATGATGCCCCGAACGGCAGCATGAGATAGACTGGGTTTACGGGGCTTTCATCTACAGCCTGAGATAAAAAGCCGGATTGATTGAGACGATATCCCAGCACATACCCGATTTTGGGATTGATAGCGCCAATGCGTGGACCTACTTTAATGTCCATCTCTACAGCCGTGAAGCCAATATTCTGCTCATTGGTGGGATCATAATCATTCATTACGACCGGTAAATTGAAGTTGTCGCCCTTGTGAACCACATTCAGGCCGGCTTCAAAGCCGTGCTTTTCCCGATATTCGCTGTAAAAGACCCCGAACTGACCTGTGGTGAATACATTCTCCACGAGTCCGTATTCGTCCGCCCGCGGGAAGCTGTTGATGTTGCTACCGAAACGGAAGCCAATGCCCTGCTGGGCCTGGAGAAAGAGGGGGAGGAGGAGGAGGAGAATAGAGTAGAATTTCATTTGGTGCCCAATCATAATGATGAATAGATCCTTGGCCTCACAATTCTTTCTCACCTATTTCGGCCAAGACTTGATTTAGGAGCTTCTTTGAAAAAAACCTTCTGTTGTCTAGCCACTTGGTCAAATGCGGTCTGATTTCCTGAATAATACCCATTCTTTTCCCACGCAACAACAAACCCAGGGATCCTACACATTTAAGCCCTAAAGATTCTGCAATCTGTCTTGCTTTTCGGTCATCAATGAGTAATACATCTGCTTTCATTTGTTCATATAGGATGATTGCTTCTGATTCACCTAAATCCATCACTAATCGAAGATGGTTTGGAGGATGTATTTCCCGAACATGCTGAATGAGCCAATCAAAATCTTCCTGAAGGAAATCTGGATGTTCATAATCACGAAATTCTTCCCAGACTGCGTTGGGGATATAGAATTCGTCAAACATTTGATGAAGAAGTTCGAATTGTTTAACCAATCCTAATGAGATCAACACACCTGTATCAGCTATTACCAAGGCCATAAAGCATCAAGCTAGCTTATCGGCATCTTCTAATGCCTGATTAATATCCAGGTTGAGCACCGGGATGTGGTGTTTTGCCAACACCTCCTCAAATTGATAGCGGGTAAGGCCTGAGACTTGAGTCGCCTGCCCCAAGGTAAGTTTCCCTTCTCTAAAAAGCATCATTGCGACACCTACTTGAAAATGGGCGCTCAACTCCTGTTCAGACTCATTCAGAGTAATCAACAAATCGGAAGGGATTGGAACAGGTATTATGGTCGTCTTCATATCGGTAAGTTAATTACTGAATATACGATTATACTCCATTCCGACTGAGGAGGTTGTACGCCTATTCCTCCAGATACTTCTTCGCCACCACATGCATATACGCCTTCGCGGCTTCCAGCTCATTCGGGATATCGCCCTCCAGAATGGCTTCGCGCACGTCGTTTTTGATCTGCCCGATGATTCTGCCCGGTTTCAGATCAAAGGCCTCCATGATCATTTTCCCAGTGATGGGTGGCTGAAAATTGCGCAGATTGTCGCGCTCCTCGACTTCTTTGATGCGTTTCTGGAGTTGGTCATAGTTGCGCAGAAACCGCTTCACCTTTTTCTCATTGCGGGAAGTGATGTCGCAGCGACAAAAGAGCAATAGATCGTCCAGATCGTTGCCGGCTTCCACGACAATTCGGCGAATCGCTGAATCACTCACCTCTTCGCTCACCAGGGCAATCGGCCGCTGGTGCAGGCGCATGAGCTTCTGAACGTACTTCATGTGCTCGTTGAGCGGCATTTTCATCCGCTTGAAGATCTTTGGCACCATCCGGGCACCCTTATCTTCATGTCCGTGGAAGGTCCAGCCGATCTGCTCGGAGTAACGCTTCGTGATCGGCTTGGCAATGTCGTGTAACACCGCCACCCAGCGCAGCCAGAGATTGTCGCTAACCTCTGCCACATTGTCCAGAACCTGGAGGGTGTGGTAGAAATTGTCCTTGTGTGCCTGTCCATTCACTTCCTCGACGC
>CAZLKP010000400.1:0-4331 GCA_964560095.1 uncultured Bacteroidia bacterium | reverse complement strand
ATCAGGGGGCTCCCCAATGGCATGACATGGGCCTGTGACAATCAGCCGGATTGTGTGTACGATGTTTTTCCCGGAAATCCCGCTCCGGACACCTTTGGCTGCGTCCGTATTACCGGAACGCCCACCGTTCCCGGCACTTATGATCTCATTGTTTACCTGACAGCCAATGTGACCCTGTTGGGAAATGATCTGGACCAGACGGCCACCTACACCAAGCCGCTCACCGTGAGCGGATGCAGTATTTCCACAGATTGCTACACCTACTCTTTGGATGGGGTCTGTCCACCAGCTGTGATTTCGTTGGAAAATGGGCTGGATTCCTCCGTGCTTCCCCAAACAGATCTGACCTGGACAATTGCCGGTTCCGACGGCTTCCTCTTTCAGACCAGTCTAAATGATCCATTCCCACTTGTGTTGCAGGATCCGGCAGCGTACATTCTAAGCTTTGAAGCTGTCCTAGATACCTTCCCATTTCAACTGGATAGTATCGTGCTCCAGTCTGTGAATTGTAGTGATCTGCTTGACGAGCCGGATCTTTACTGGCAGCTCATTGATCCTTCTGGCGCCAATATCATCAACACCATTACTAATCCGGTCAATAATGCGGCCCTGCCATTGACCATTCAAACCGGAAAGATCGCCCTGGAAGGCGGTACCTACGTGCTCCAGGTGTGGGACGCCGATCCTATTGGAGGAAATGATGGCTGCGCCGGAAGCGCAGGTGCGGGCATTACTTTCTCTGCACCACCGCTGAGCCCGGGCCCACAAACGGTCACCTTGAACGGCCTCACAGCTACGTTTTACGTGACCAAGCCCCTGCAGTTTGTGGCTTGTCAGGATACATTCACCGTGTTTCCCCGGCCGGATAAACCACGCTTATCCGTCGATACAACAGCCTTTTGCTTTGGCGACAGTGCCACGATTGTGGCCGTATCCGCTGATTCCCTGATCTGGTACCGGGACTTTGAAGTGATTCCGGATGCCGAAGGTGATACACTGGTGGTAAAAGAAAGTGGATTTTATCAGGTGGAGGCGATCAATACAGCGTCTCTGTGCCGTGAGCTGTCTTCCTGGTTGTACATGGAAGCCGTTCAGGTACCCACGCCGGCCATTGTGTATGATGGAAATGGAACCTTCGCTGTGTCCGGGGCAACCCCTGCGTATGCATACCAATGGTACGACGACCAGGATATGCTGGTAAAAGAGGGCAGTAATTTCCAACCTTCTGGCAGCGGGGTTTACTATGCAGCCGCTGTGGATACCCTCACCGGATGCCGTTCTGCCCCGACCAAGGAGATCTCCGTGATTCTTTCTTCCCTGGCCCATATGTATGATGCTGCTGTGGTGGAGATGTATCCCAATCCAGCAACGGATCAGGTGACGCTGTCCTGGGAATTCTATCAAGCCGGGGCGGCAACCCTTCGGGTGCTTGATCTGATGGGAAGAAACATGATGGCTCCGTTGGAATTTGAGCCTAACCAACAAAAAACCACCCTGAATGTCTCAGGGTGGCCTTCGGGCATGTATCTGCTAACCATCCAGTCGGACCATGGCCGCGCAACAGGTCGCCTGGAGGTGAGATAATCCGCGATTATCCGACTTCGAGTAGCACAAGCTTGCTGGATTTGGTGGGAAGCCGTCTTCCGGTGAGGTGGTGTCGCCGCACAGCTCTGCGATATTGATGATCCGGTTGTTCCGGAACACTGTGATCCAGGTCTATCTGAAATTGGTGGAGGATCCGCAAAGGCTCTGCAATGCTCCAGGCTTGTGCGTAGCATCCTCTGGCTTTGTGTGGAGCATCTCCATCAAAGATCTCGGAAATGGATCCCATTCCTGTCTGATACACGTGCGGAACAAGGGCTGTCAGAATATCTTTGACCTGTTGTTTTCCGGTCTCTCCGCGCACATGGATCAGCGCTTCCATAAATGGCCCTAGTAACCATGACCACACGGTTCCCTGGTGGTAGGCACCGTCTCTGGCATATCTGTCACCGATGTAGGTCCCCAGATACTGAGGATCGTTGGGTGAGAGGCTGCGAAGTCCATAAGGAGTGTACAGGTCCTCCTCCACACGTTTCAGCGTGAGAGCAGCCTTATGCTGAGAGAGGAGCTGGTAGGGTAGGCTGAGAGCGAAGATCTGATTGGGTCTCACACTTGAATCGGCTCCGGTGTCGGAAATGAAATCATAGAGGCATTCCTGCGCTTCATTCCAGAATAGATCTCCGAAAGATTTTTTGATATCCTTTGCCGTCGCAGAGATTTCCCGGCTCTTTTCCCGATTTCCGGCCAGCTTGAGGAATGATGCATAGATTTTCCAGGCATTGTACCAAAGAGCATTGATTTCAACACTTTTTCCGTGTCGGGGTGTCACGACCCAGTCATCAACCTTGGCATCCATCCAGGTGAGCTGTACGCCTTCTTGCCCGCCGGTAAGCAGTTTGTCTTCCGTCATCCGGATGCCATAGCGAGTACCGGTCATGTGTGCCTGGATGATTTTTTCCATGCTGGGAATCAGCACATCCGTCACAAATTCTTTGTCTCCAGTGGCTTTGTAGTAATGGTGGGCAGCTACAAACAGCCAGAGGCTGGCATCAATGGTGTTGTATTCAGGAGCATCTCCGCTGTCGGGGAAGCGATTGGGAATCATACCCTCGGAAATGTGATGGCAAAACTCCTGGAGGATATCCCGGGCAATGTTTTCCCGGCCGGTAGCGAGGCAGAGGCCCGGTAGCGCGATCATTGTGTCACGCCCCCAGTCGGTGAACCAGGGATACCCGGCGATAATCGTGTGATGTCCATCTCCGCGTCTGGCGATGAACTGGTCCGCTGCCAGCACGAGGCGCTGAGACCACCCCTTTTGAAAGGGCGACTGCGCAAGCAGTTGCTTTCTTCGCGTGTGCTCCTGTTCCAGAAGGTCCAGAGGGTTGGCATCAATGAGGCCACTGCCGGAAATGACCAGTCCCCATGTGTCGCCTTGTTGAAGGGTTTTGTGAAACTGACCGTAGGTAAATAAATCCTCTATCGATTCCATGCCCCGCTCTTCCTCCTTTTCGTAGGCAAAGCGGTAATACCAGGAGGGAGCATGCTCATAGTCAGCTCCTGAAGTGGCAATGGTCAGGGCATGCTCATCGTCATAGGGTTTCACTTCCCAGGTGTCTCCGTCCCAGTCGGCATGGTGGCGGATATCCGGATTGGCGAACGTAAGATCGTGGATGCTGCGGGGCGAAAGCAAAGGCCTGAGAGATAATTGGATGGGGTTGGTCGCCTGGTCAACCTGATAGATAACGACCACAGCATCCAGCCCATGAGGCATGAACACTGTTTTTTTTACTTTTGTGCCCTGAACCTCAAATTCCCAGGTAGGAAAATACCCCAGATGGAAGGAGCTTTGGAAAATGTACCCCCTTGGATAGATGGCCCCTTCGTACTTGATGGTGGCCAAATCCCATGATTCTTCTCCGATGGTCAGGGTTTCATCGAGTCTCGACAACATGATCTGCCGATCTACGGGAGGCTTTCTGGCACTGACGAAGAGTCCGTGATACCGCCTGGTATGGGTGCCCAACACAGAGGAAGAGGCATACCCGCCCAAGCCATTGGTCTCAAGCCACTCGTATTGGACGGCAGCATCGTAGCGATGTAACAAGGTGGATGATAATTGCGCAGCGGTCATGGCTTAAAGTTCCGGGTAGTTTATGGTTTGGTTAATGATCAGTTTTTTGGTTTCGGATGACTTTTGGCATTTTCTGGTTGCTGAAAAAGCGAAATCGATTGCGAAATCAATTTCGTCAGGATATTGGAAAGGAAAAGTCAGGTATCATACAATCTCCAACAAACCTGAAAATAATTTGCAAATGCCATTTGGGGAGATACAGAAAACATAATCCGTCACTGTCAAACAGATAGATGAAAATGGGCATCCGAATCATGGACCCGGTTGACGAAATGCGAATATCTAACTCTTGTCGAAAGACAAAAGCCAGCAAAACATTACAATTTCAACATGTCGGAGGGAGGGAAGAGTAACCGCAGCAAAAGCACAAGTCATCCGGGCTATTGCCAATCATTCAGCAAATAAAATACATCCCAGAAGTTGGGGACCCCAGACGGATTATCGCGATTACTCAAAATAATCACCGTTTGGTCGGCCTGCAGATCCCGGATAAAAGCCGTCCGATATCCCCGCCACCACCCAAAGTGATAGCCAAGACCCAGCCATTTTTCCTTCATCCGGACCCCAAACCCATAGCTTCTGCCTTTACCCGATTGGGCAATCGGTTCGTAGGCCATCGCCAGGGTCGCAGGGTTCAGGACACGGCCTTCATACAGCG
>CAZLKP010000399.1:2608-4340 GCA_964560095.1 uncultured Bacteroidia bacterium | reverse complement strand
TGGTCTGATGGTGGCGGCAGAAATCCACCAGCGTCACGGCGATTTGTTCTGGGGTGGAACCATCAAAGAGAAACAGGAGTTTTTCTCCGTAGAAAAACACAAACACACTCACAAACATGAGGGGGATGGCGGTGATTTTCTGCCCAAAGTGGAGGAGTTTTTCCTGCTCTTGTGTGCTTTGAATGTGATAAGCAAATCGTGCAAAAAAGATGGGTAAAACAATCCAGAGGTACATGGAAAAGGCTTCGAGCCAGCGATAGGCACCTGCATACAGGCCATTTTCCTCTCCACCTGCCAGGCGTTCTACCATCACCTGATCGATTTTGTCATGGACCGAATACAGAATCGTCATCAGAGCGAATGACATGCTCAGCCTGACGATATCACGGATTTCCGGGAACTTCCATCTCGGACGAATTCCCCCGTGATACCTGGCCAGGAGCAGGTAAAATAGCACCACCGTAAACACCACAGCCAGCAATCGCGCTATGACGAATCGCTCCAGTGACAAGCCTACCCAAAACAGCCCCAGGGTGAGGCCGATGAGTACAAGTCGCTCGGCGACCGAAAGCCAGGCGTCAATATTGAACTGCTGCAAAGCCTGAAAATTGGCCCGGAAAAATTGCGCCAACTGATTCCCTCCCTGAACCAGACACAGCAGAAACAGCAGATACAGGGCTTCCTCCCGATAGCCCAAAGACCATCCGGCAAGGATCATCAGAAATGGATATAGCAGGGTGAGCAGGAGTTTGGCTGAAAACAGCACCGGAACATGTGTTAGCAGCATTTCCGGCCTGCTGGCCAATGTTTTGGTCGCGTATTGATTGATGCCGAGATCAGCAAATGTGAGCATCAAATAGCCCAGCGACAGCAAGGCAGCATATAATCCCCAAGCTTCATGCCCAATCTGGTCCTGCA
Source organism: uncultured Bacteroidia bacterium (assembly GCA_964560095.1). Lineage (GTDB taxonomy): Bacteria > Bacteroidota > Bacteroidia > J057 > J057 > JANQTF01. Next base: position 3,422 of record CAZLKP010000399.1, on the reverse strand, counting down.
GTTCCATCTCCATGAGCACCCAGACCGGCTTTACGAGCAGGTTGAGTAACACAACGAGAGAAATGTTCGCAAATAGACGTTTGATAGGTTGGATTTTGAGGCAAAATACGGCAAAGATTTGGTCGATCCGGAAGAATCCTCCTGAATATATTAGGGCATTCGTCGATCCGGATTCTGCTTTCTTTCTTTCATTTGCCAGAAAAAATGCAACATTCCCCGCATGTTTCCCCTCCTACTCACCCTATCCCGAATCCCATATACTTCACACGTATATCAGACAAATTCGCTAATTCCAATATCGTTATGTTGGATGCACTCATTGGTTTCGATTCCGCTCAACCAACCCTCGAAATACTATTGACGCTTTCCCCGAAACAGTGTATCCTCCCCTATACTTTTTCCCCCTTATACCTTTATTCTCCATCCCAAACCACTATCTTTTGCTACCATGCTCCGTCCGCTCAAATATCTCCTCACCTACACCCTACCGCTAACGGTGCTGCTCGCTTTCATGCTGAATGGCGCTTGGGTCTGGTTGCCTATGGTGTATGCCTTTGGCATGATTCCGGCGCTGGAGCTGCTTTTCCCGGCGAATAACGGCAATTTGAGCAAGGTCGAAGAAGACCTCATCAAAGATGACCGGGTGTATGATTGGCTGGTGTATCTGACCGTGCCGGTGTTGTATGGCTTTTTGTTGTGGTTTCTTTGGCTGATGCAGGGAGATATGCCGTTGTGGGAGCGTCTGGGAATGATCAGTAGCATGGGGCTGCTGTGTGGCACCTTCGGCATCAATGTGGGCCATGAACTCGGCCAT
>CAZLKP010000399.1:0-2598 GCA_964560095.1 uncultured Bacteroidia bacterium | reverse complement strand
GGTTATGAACGAGCTCTGGCCAAAATCAGTCTGCTCAGCTCGCAATACATGCACTTTTTCATTGAGCACAATCGCGGTCACCACCACCATGTATCTACCAAAGAGGATCCGGCCTCGGCGCGATATGGCGAGCCAGTATTTTTCTTTTGGTTACGATCGGTGATGCACAGCTACCTGGATGCCTGGAATCTCGAGCAAAAGCGGCTGAGGAAAGCGGGGCAGCCCGTGGTATGCTGGCAAAACGAAATGATCCGGTTTTCGGTGATCCAGGCAATCAGCCTGCTGGCCATCGGTCTGGCCTTTGGCTGGGGTGTCCTCGGGTGGTACGTCTGTGCCGCTGTCTTTGGGTTTTTGCTCCTGGAAACAGTCAATTACATCGAGCACTATGGGCTGTCCAGATTGAAAAATGACCAGGATATCTACGAAAAGGTTCGCCCACATCACTCCTGGAACAGCAATCACGTGGTCGGGCGGCTGTTATTGTTTGAGTTGTCGCGGCATTCAGACCACCATTACATCGCTGCAAGGAAGTATCAAATTTTGCGTCATCACGACAACAGTCCCCAAATGCCCACTGGCTACCCGGGCATGATGGTTATGGCTTTGATACCACCGCTGTGGTTTTTTATCATGAATAAAAAAGTGAAGGAAAATCGATCCCATTCGCCTGCGATGAGATAACGGCCAGAGTTATGGCTTTTTCCGATGCCGGCTTCGGCTCCGCTCATCCCCCCAAATTTAGACCATACGCTTCCTCCTTCCATACTTCTATTACCCACAGTCTCTTATTACTCACCAGCATCCTCAAAAAAAGGTGCCTCTCTTTTCAGAAAGACACCTTCTATCAACCAACAAAAAAATATTGTTAACAAAACTCCTGGAATGCTGCCTGCAAATTGGCTGAGATCATTTCTCCCGGACGCCCTTCGATGTGGTGGCGCTGGATAAAATGAACCAGCTCTCCGTCTTTGAACAGAGCAATAGAGGGAGAGGAAGGGGGATAGGGAAGCAGGTATTCACGGGCTTTTTTGGTCGCTTCGATGTCGACGCCAGCAAATACTGTTACGGACTTATCCGGATTCTTTTCGCTGGATTGCAGTGAGTGAACAACGCCTGGTCTGGCTGCACCAGCAGCACAACCGCAGACTGAGTTAACCATCAACAGGGTGGTTCCTTCACTGTTCTGCAAAACATTATCTACCTCCTCGGCGGTTTTCAGAGAGGTAAATCCGGCTTCTTCAAGCTCAGCTGCCATGGGAGCGGTGAGATGTGGAGGATACATATTATGTTCGTTATAACTTTAAAAATTGTGGGTAAATCAAACACTTAAAATACTGAACTTGATGTGTAAAACTCAAACAGTTCAGAATGTTTGAAGAAAAATTCATTTTCACGCATGTGTACGCAGCAAACAAAAAGATGTTCAACCATGCCGTGCGTTATCAGGTTGTTAAGCAGAATGTGGCCATGCCCCTAATTTTTATCGTTTCTTTATGTCCGGGACGGATCATTTCAGTAGTTTTGCGTCCATATGAAGCCATACGCTCTGCTTATTCTTGTGCTTCCGTTTTCCCTGCTACATGCCCAGGAGGCCGACGTCTATGACGAAAAAGTAACTTCTGCAGGCAACATCGCCGCAACGGTCAGTAATCTCGGTATTCTGGGCAATAGTTTTTCGGGGAGTTTCAATGTTCAGGGGTTTCCTTCCTGTGAATATCCGGCCAATTCCGGCATCGAACACGTGTTTGATGGTGGCCTGTGGATCGGTGGGCTGGTCAATGGCCAAGTGGCGGTCACCACCGGGGCTGTAGATGATGCCTCAGGCTACTCGACAGGGAAAGCCGGATTTGAGTTTTCATCCAAAATGCCTCTCCGTGAGCGATCCAGTCTGTTTGATTCGCCTTTTTTCGATCCCAACGCTGTTTCGCACCAGGATTTCGTTTCGACTTTTACCGACACCTCTACCTTTCTGTTTACGGGAACGAGCAATATCCAGATCATCAACCATCTCACACCACTGGGGGTGGAGGTGGAGTTTGAGAGCTATAACTGGAACTTTGCATTTGCCAACTTTTTCCTGATCTACAATTTTCGCATCACCAATGTGAGCAATCGACCTATCGACTCGGTATATCTTGGGTTCTGGATAGATGGCGTGATCAGAAATGTGAATATAACTCCGCCGGGTGGTACACCATTCTACAACAAGGGAGGTAACGGGTTTGTGGACTCTCTCAATTTGGGCTATGAGTTTGACGCTACCGGGGATGTTGGGTATACTGACAGCTACATCGGCACAAAATTCCTGGGAGCCGAGGTCAACGGTCTTCCTCCGCAGAGCCCCAGCTTTGATGTGCATTACAACGCGTGGCAGTTTCGGAATTCTGCCGACCCGAGATACTTTTTCCCCACCAGCGACCTACAGCGCTATGGGAAAATGACCAGTGGCCTAAACCAACTCGACGACTGGTCTACTATTCAGGAACAAATTAATACCCCCAACAATCGCTCAAATCTCGTTTCCGCCGGTCCCATTTCCCGACTTAGTCCCGGAGAAACCGTTGACGTGGCATTTGCATTTGTATGCGCTCGACGGGT
>CAZLKP010000398.1:3081-4342 GCA_964560095.1 uncultured Bacteroidia bacterium | reverse complement strand
GGCTGGTTTCCGGCAATTATTCCATTTTGGTGACGGATGCCGGCGGCTGCCAGGACTCCGTAGCCACTGCTCTCACTGAACCGCCGGTACTGACTGTCGCCAGTGGGCCCGTGACCGATGTCACCTGCCCGGGTGGCAGCGATGGCGCTGCCTCTGTAACCGCCGGAGGCGGCACGCCCGGCTATACCTACAGCTGGATCCCACTTGGATTGACCACCGCCACTGTCAATAACATGCTGGCAGGCACCTACCTGGTGGATGTGACCGACGCCAACGGCTGTGTGGTTTCCGATACCATTGACATCCTGGAGCCAGATTCCATCCAGGGAAATATCCAGATCACCCAGGGCATTTCCTGCTTCGGCGAGACAGATGCCATTGCCGTTGCTAATGCATCCGGCGGAACACCGGGCTATACCTATGCCTGGGCTTCCGGTACAGCCGCAGGGGCTACTGTGAGCAACCTTCCTCCGGGAACGCATGTCGTCACCATGACCGATGCCCTCGGTTGTGTCGGACTGGATTCTGTGACCATCGTGCCACCGCCGGTGATCAGTATTTCTATTGATTCGACCCATATCTCCTGCTTCGGCCTGACAGATGGGGCTGCCACGGCCAATGTAACGGGTGGCTCCGGTGGATTTAGCTTCATCTGGAACAACGATCCGACCCTCAACACAGCCACGATCAGCAACCTGCCAGCAGGCACCTACACCGTGGTGGCTACCGACATCAATGGTTGTGATATTGAAGACACCGTGACACTTACCCAACCACCCGTGATCAACACAGTGGCTTCCGGCCAGAACGAAACCTGTACTGACGCCAATGGCGAGCTCTATGCACAGGCCACTGGCGGCGCAGGTGGATTCACCTATGTCTGGAATTCGAACCCGATTCAAAATGGCGATACCATCGTGGGGATACCGGCAGGTACCTGGCAGGTAATCGTCTCAGACCAGAACGGATGTCTGGATTCTGCTACCGTCACCATCATCGACGAAGCAGCACCCACCCTGGTTACAGACCTCATTACCCCCGTGAGTTGCTTCGGCGGGAATGACGGTGGAGCCCAGGTATCTGCTCAGGGTGGAACCGGCGCTTACGCCTTTAGCTGGACCAGTACCCCACCACAAACCGGGACCCTACTGCTGGGCGTATCGGCAGGCACCTATCAGGTAACCGTAGATGACAGCCAATGCCAGACCACCCTGGATGTGGTCGTGCCGGAGCCACCACAACTTCAGGTGAGCGTCTTACG
>CAZLKP010000398.1:2180-3071 GCA_964560095.1 uncultured Bacteroidia bacterium | reverse complement strand
CCTTCCCCTGGAATACCATTCCGCCTCAAAGCGACAGCATTGCCATGAATCTGCCGGAAGGAAGTTATCAGGTGGTAGTTACCGACCGAAATGGCTGCCAGGACTCTGTGGCCGCCACCCTTACAGCTCCAGAAGCCCTGGACCTCACCTTGGAGGGAGATTCGGTGAATTGCTTTGGAGAAACCACCGGAGAAGCCCTGGCCACGGTCACCGGCGGCACACAGCCCTACACCTACACCTGGAGCGGGACCAATGCGACCAGCGCAACGGCCTCCAATCTTGCCGTTGGCACCTATGGTCTTTCCGTGACGGATGCCAATGGCTGCAATACAGGTGGAGAAGTCAGCATTTTTGGGCCGGATGAACTGGCCGTAGAGGTTACCGGTACCAATCTTCTCTGCTTTGGCGGTGCCGATGGCAGCGCCCTGGCCGTTCCGGCCGGGGGAACCGGCCCTTATGCCTTCAGCTGGGATTCCGGAGACCGGATTGATAATCCAGCCGGGTTGCAAGCTGGTACCTGGACGGTTGTCGTGACAGACGATCGCGGCTGTACGGTTGATGGCAGCATCACCCTCATCGAACCAGATCCCATTGTCATTACCCTGGAAGAGTTTGTCGGGGCGTTCTGTGATCTGCCAAATGGCTCGGCGACTGTTTCTGCCAACGGAGGGACACCTGGCTATGCATTTACCTGGAACACCAACCCTGCCCAAAACGGCCCTCGGGCCACTAAGCTGTTTGGGACTGGCGCGGGAATCATGCCGATTGTCACGGTTATCGATGCCAATGGGTGCCAGCAATCCGATAGCATCCTCATTCCGAATGATGCCCCGGCCTTGGCCGATTTCACCACCCTGAACATTGATCCCACGCAGGACATTCTCCTGAGTC
>CAZLKP010000398.1:0-2170 GCA_964560095.1 uncultured Bacteroidia bacterium | reverse complement strand
CCAACATCCAGTTTGACAACCTCTCTCAGAATGCGGTGGATTACCAATGGGATTTTGGAGACGGGGACGTCTCCACATCAGAAAACCCACTGTATCGCTTTGCGGAGGAAGGCGAATACCTGGTGACCCTCACTGCCTGGGATGCCAATTTTGCCTGTCCGGATACCGCCACGCTCCTACTGCGCATCATCTACGATGGAGCAGTATTCATTCCGAATGCCTTTAGTCCAAATGGCGACGGTAGCAATGATGTATTCTTCTTTTATGGAGAAGGCATCCGGGAGGTTGAGGTGACGATTTTCGACAGGTGGGGGCGTAAAATCGCGATCCTCAACAGTCCTGCAGATGGCTGGGATGGCCGCATGCTGAACGGTGGCATCGCCCAGGAAGGCGTGTATGTGTACAAAATGGTCGGCACCCTCAACAACGGCGCGAGCCTGGAACGCGGGGGAACGATTACGTTGGTGCGGTGAGAAGAAAGACCGTCCGCCTGAGGCGGACTGCGAGAAGAGAGACCCTCGATGCTCGGGGCAGGCTGCTTTGCTGCGAGAGGCGAGACTGGAGCGCTGGAGCGTAGGGATTCCCCGCAGGCAAATCCCTCAACATGAGCGCAGCAGCACAACGCGGATACCCTCACTCGCACAAGGCCGCATCTATCCGCCTCAGGTGGAAGGCTTCGCACAGGCCGTGATGAGATCACCCCCAAACCCCATTCACCGTCCGATCACCTCAAGAAAATCCGGATCTTCGAGGTAGGGCTCAAAAGCGGGTTCGAGCATGACTTCAACGGAATCGGTGTAATAACTGCCCATGGCGTGTTTGAGGCTGTGGAGCATGCCTTCTACATCCCCGGTATGTGCGTAGATTTCGGCAAGGGTAGCGTGGGCGATGTGGAGTTCCGGATCCAGACTGAGGGCAGCTTTGGCATCTTCGATGGCGGCTTGCGGCTGGTCAAGGCGCAGGTAATGCATTGCCCGGTTGTTGTAGGCCATGGCGTGCGCCTCTAGTTCGAGGGCTTTATTATAATCCTCAAAGGCGCTATTTTCATCGCCCATACGGTCTTTGATGAATCCCCGATCGACGTAATATCCGGCCTGATCGGGGGAGAATGAAATCAACAGTTCGTACTCGCGAAGCGCATCCTTCCAATTTTCGAGTTCCTGGAAACACTGGGCGCGCCAGAGATAGAGATTTTCGTCGTTGGGATGACCAAGCTGAGCCTGATAGAAATCTTTGGCTGCCTGCAAATAATCGGGCGGTGATTTCTTGAAATGCGCCAGTCCCAGCGCCGTGTACGCTTCGGGAGTAGGGGTGGAAGCGATGACTTTGGAGAGAATGGCAATAGCATCCTTAAATTCTGTCTGTCGCACCAACACATCTCCGAGTTCCTGCAGGGCCTCCATATGCTTATCATCTGATTTAAGAATGTCCTCCAGATCTTTTCTGGCTTCTTTGAGATAGTTGGCAAATTCGCTTTGCTTGTACAGCCTGGCTCGCATCAGCCGGTAGCCAATTTCCTGCGGAAAGGACAACACGGCCTGATCAATATCCTCCAGGATCTGGTGAAAAACCTCCGTATCACGAAATACCCGCTGCTTTTGCAGCGCCATCATGGCCGAGGCCCTGGCCAGATAAAGCTCTGCCATTTCCCTGTCTTCCAATTCACTGGATTTGTCGTGGTCTTCGACCAGATAAATGGCAGCACTTAGCTCCTGATAGGCGCCGTCGAAGTCCTCGGCTCTCAGGTGTGACTTTGCGATACGGATGTGCTCTCTGACCGGGAGATGGTGGTGATGATGTCCGCGCTCTTGATTCATATCTGCGAAATGGGTAGGGAGTTCATACGGAGAAACCCAGCGATGGTTAGAGGCGAAAAAGATTCTTGAACAAGTTCCAGGGAAATCCTTTCGGGTATTCGGCCGTGATGATGAGTAGTTCTTTTTTGACTGGATGCTGAAGATGCAGGGAATGAGCCTGAAGGGCGATCGACTTATCGGGCAGGAAGTCTGTATTCCCATATTTGACATCCCCCACGACCGGGCATCCAATGGCTCCCATCTGCACCCTGATCTGATGCCTTCTTCCGGTATGGAGGTGTACCTCTACCAATGCGCGCTCGCCTTTGGTGGCCAGCACCTGGTATTCCAGCACGGCTTCTTTAGAGGCATCC
>CAZLKP010000397.1:0-4366 GCA_964560095.1 uncultured Bacteroidia bacterium | reverse complement strand
AATAACCTTCAGCATCAATGGCCTCAATTTCCATGAAATCACCAAGTCCCTGAACCCTGTCCAGATGAAATTTAACATTCTCCACAAAGACAATTTCCCGTTGCTTATCCACCACCTGCCACACACCCAGCGCCGCCGTGAGCAGTCCCCTTAGCTCCGGTCCCGGATTGGCCCCGTACAAGTGGACCTCGGCAGGCTTGGGACCTGGTTGATCCGGTCGCTGGTAGAAAATTAAATTTCGCTCAATGCTGCCCTCCCGCAATTTGAGCCTGCCCTTCGGCACGCGGAAGTAGGTATCAATCTGATGATCAATTCCCTGAAAATCCGCATCGTGCCCTGTCAAAATTGCACGAATAGCTGCATGATCATGACAGCGGGCTTTGATTTCAACATTCAGGTGCATGGCAATACAAGCTTCCTTTCGAAGATACGGATGCTTTTTCAGAAATGCTCCGTACCTTTTTCAACATGAATCTCAGATAACACCAACAACCCATGCCTCGATTCACCCTTGTGTTGGCCTTGATGCTGACCGGTCTTGCTGGGTTTTCCCAGCAACTGACCCAGCAAATCAGCGGCCGCGTCATTGATGCCGAAACCCGCGAACCCCTGTATGGCGCCCGAATACTTATCACAGATACAAATCCGACCATCGGGGCCCAGACCGGTGAAGACGGCCGCTATATCCTGGAAAATGTACCTGTGGGCCGTAGAAGCCTCCGATGCACCTTCGTGGGATATGCCGATTTTTACCGCGACAACCTGAACATCAATTCGGCCCGTGAATATGAGCTCGATATCGAGTTGCGTCCCGGTCTGGAAATGGAAGAAGTGGTCGTCTCCGCCTATCAGGGGGCGGAAGCCGTCAATGAGTTTCAGTTGATGAGTGTCAAACGGCTGGATCCGGAGGAGCTGCAATATCACGCAGCCACAGGCAACGACCCAGCCCGGCTGGTGCAGGGACTACCGGGTGTTCAAAACGGCAACGATAACAGAAATGAAGTGGTCATTCGTGGCAATGCGCCCTCGGGCGTCCTGTGGCGACTGGAAGGTATCGATATCCCCAACCCCAATCACTACGCCATCGGTGGAGCAACGGGTGGGGGAATCACCATTTTCTCGGCATCGGTGATCGGAAGCTCAGATTTTTCTTCCGGCGCATTTTCTGCAGAGTATGGCAATGCGCTATCCGGTGTGTTTGATATGCACTTCCGAAACGGCAACAAGCAACACAATCAATACACCTTCCGGGCAGGTGTGCTGGGACTGGATGTCGCAGCAGAAGGGCCGATTGTGAAGGGAAAGAGCTCTTATCTGGCCAATTTCCGCTATTCTACCCTGGGGGTTCTCAATGCTGCCGGTATCTATCTGGTCGGGCCACGTATCGCGAATAATTTCTACGACCTGTCTTTCAAAATCCACCATGAAACCGAGAAAACCCAGGTTTCTATCTGGGGAATCGGAGGAATCAGCCTGCAGGAACTCACCGTGGACGAGATGCCCTGGACCGTCTGGCGGCAAAAATATCTCTACCAGTTCGGATCCAACACGGGCGTGCTTGGCGCTACTGTCAGGCACATCATCGACAATCAATCCTTCTGGGAGATCAATACGGCAGTGATGTCTCAGAATGCTTTCACAGACGATGATTCGATGCGGGTAAATGGGCAAACAGACCCGGTGAAAAACGAGACCATCATCAACTCCCGCATTTCGACCCATGCGTTTTACAAGCGTTCATTCAGCCGGAATGCCAGCCTCAAAACAGGGGTACACGCCAGCCAACTCTTCTACAATCTCTTTGACCAGCAATGGAACGACACCCTGGTCAACCTCACTACATTTCTGGAGAAGCAGGGCAACACCAGCCTCGTTGAGCCCTATGCGCAGATGAGTTACCGTCTCGGACCCAGACTCTCGGTTGTGGGTGGATTGCACGGCATATATTTTGGATTAACCAACTCCAGCCGGATTGAGCCCCGCTTGTCGGCCAGGTGGGACATCGCACCCAAAACAAGCCTGGCCCTCAGCTACGGGATGCACAGCCAGATTGTGCCCATTGGCAACTATTTTATGGAGTTTGACCCGGCCATGTGGCCTGGCGCCAACCTGGAATCCACCACCCCCAACCTTAACCTGCCCCTGATTAAATCTGAACATTACTTGTTGTCGTTTTCTCAGATTTTGGGAGACAAATTCAGGGTTCGCGCAGAGGGATATTATCAGCGACTCAGAGATGTGCCCGTCTCAGCCACTGAGGGACGGAATGCTTCCCTCCTGGACCTCCAGTTTGGATTTGCCCACGAGCCACTGGATGGGAATGGCAGAGGCAGAAATTACGGGGTCGATCTCATGGTAGAAAAGTTTTTCAACAAGGGATCCTTTTTCGTCCTCTCCGGATCATGGGTTCGCTCGCAGTATCAGATGCCTGACGAAACCCGCTGGCGATCCACCGGCTGGGATTCGCGATTCAACGCCAACTTTACCGGCGGGCAGATTTTCCCGATGGGCGAAAACAGCTTTCTGGAAACGGGCATCCGGTTTATCTACAATGCCGGCTATCCTGAAATCCGGATTGTAGAAGGGGCTGAAGACAAAGACAGCATTGAGCCTCGGTGGAACCTCGCCAGCCCCAACGAAACCAGAATTCCGGCATACTTTCGCCCTGATCTTAGAATTGCTTTCAGAAAAAATGCCCAAAAGGTCGCCTGGTGGCTGGCGTTGGACATCCAGAATGTCATCAATCGCACCAACTACGGCCGCCCCTACCAGTGGCTCACCGGCCACACCCAGTGGATTCACTACATCCAGAGCCCGTTGACACCCCTGATCACCTTCCGGATTGATGTGTAACGAGAGTTGGAAAGGTCAAAGACCGCGTGTCTTTCCCTAAACACCCGCATAACCGCATCCCGAGTCCCCGGTACCTCTTTGACCCTATTCTGCTTTCAGCTATCTTCGTAGGATCAACAAGAACATTGAATATGTCAAGCATCACTTCCTCCATCAGCAAGCTGTCTGAAGAAGATCAGGAGCTGCTCTTTCAGGCTCCAGCTGTGGTGACCATTTTGATTGCCGGGGCTGATAAAGACATCGACAAAAAGGAGGAAATCCGGGCCCGGAAACTGGTGAATTACCGCACTTTCACCTCTGATCTGTTTCTGCATGACTTCTATGAAGAAGTTCATAAGCGCTTCGACCGATCCATCAAGGAGTTGTTGGCGGCCTGGTCACCCGAAACCGGCCAACGAGCCATGTCAAATGCCCTCGCAGACATCGGACAGGTGATGGCCAGGTTGCCGGAAAACCACGCAGAGGCCCTGAAAACCAGCCTGCGAAGTCTGGCCACCAAGGTCGCTGAAGCAGATGGTGGATTCCTGCATATGGGAGGTATCTCGCGGGAAGAAAGAGAGCTGCTTGACCTCAAAGAGCTCGGGTAAATAAGCCTGCCCCCTGTTGCAGCGGGGATGCATAGCTCCTATCTTCGTTTTCACCCGAAAACGAAAGGCAATCTTATGGACCTATCCCTCAAGGATCACCGTGCATTGGTCTGTGGCTCTACACAGGGCATTGGCCGTGCTGCCGCAGAAGAGCTCGCTCAGCTAGGTGCCACCATTACCCTCCTCGCAAGAAATGAACCTACCCTCAAAGCGGTGCTAGCTGACCTCCCCCAGCCAGATGGGCAATCGCACGATTATCTGGTAGGAGATTTCTCCAAACCCGACGAGGTGAAAAAAAACGTGTTTGATCATCTTCAACACGGGCATTCCCCCTACTCCATCCTTGTCAATAACACCGGAGGCCCTCCCGGAGGCCCGATTCGGGAAGCCGATATCGAAGAGTTTTTTTCTGCCTACCGCATGCACCTGGCCTGCAATCATCTCCTGGCGCAAACATTGTTGCCTGGCATGGAAGCCAACAACTATGGCCGGATCGTCAATATCATTTCGACTTCAGTCAAAATTCCCCTCCCCGGTCTTGGGGTCTCCAATACTACTCGCGGTGCCATCGCATCCTGGGCCAAAACCCTGTCCAATGAGGTGGCTCCCTTCGGTATTACTGTCAACAATGTTTTGCCCGGCTTCACCAATACCGCACGGCTCGATCAGATCATCGACAACAAAGCCTCCAAAACCGGAAAGACGCGGGAAGAAGTCATAGAAAACTACCTCCAAACCGTTCCTGCCAGGCGCTTTGCCGACCCAAAGGAGACCGCCGCAGTCATTGCCTTTCTTTGCACCCCGGCTGCTGCTTATGTCAATGGCGTGAGTATCCCGGTGGACGGCGGCAGAACAGGGTCGATATAGGCAGCTGCGGGGTAGTCACCCACCTACCCATCCAGACATATAACTCTCTCTTCTGATGC
>CAZLKP010000396.1:0-4378 GCA_964560095.1 uncultured Bacteroidia bacterium | reverse complement strand
AAACGTGTATTCATTCACCTTTTCACTGGTACCGGCACCGCTGATGCGGGAAATTTCAGTGAAATTTTCTCCGTCTGAGCTGCGCTCAATGGCGAAGTAGTCATTATTGAGTTCCCAGGCAGTTTTCCAGGAAAGATGAACATCATTGTCAGCTGTAGTAGCGGAAAGATCCATGAGTTCTACAGGGAATGTGCCAGGTTCAGCGATTTCCAGCTGGTTGATGCCGAAGTTGATGCTAGATGAAGGGATGATTTCGAATCGATACACGTTCGACATGCTGCTGACGGAAACATTTGTAGCCCGGTCAGTGTCGACAGATGTGCTACTTGAGCTGATTATCCCGCCACCACTGTTATAAGCAGTCAGGGTAAAGTTTACTGTAGATCCTGCTTCATGGTAGATAGAAATTCCAAAAACATCAGCCAGGGCACCGCCCAGGAAATATACGTTCGCTGCTGATACATTTCCTGTTACTCCCCCCGAATGAACCCATGTTAAATAGGTTCCTCCTGCATATGGGTAGGTTCCAGCCTGACCGCCAAAGGTGAATATGATATTGCTTTTGTTAAAGTAGGGTTCAATAGATGATGATGTGCAATAGTTGGCAGAGAGGTTTCCATTCGCATAGCAATAAGTCCCCCAGGTGGAGGGCCCATCTAATGGATTGGTAGACGTCAGGGTCAATGTTGACTGGCCGTAGGCTGAGGCAAGAGCGGTAAATACCAGAGCAAAGAGAGGACTGAGCACTTTGGCTGAGAAAAAGGAGAATCTAAACATGGCAATATTCGTTATACGTTTTGTGATTTGCATACTCCAAAAGAATGAATAATGGATTATATTATATAGTGAACTATATGGAAAATATAAACTTTGGGATAGCTTTGTTTGAATCCGAAGGATTTTTCGCAAAAAAATACTGGCCACCGTACCTTTTCGACAAAATTTCACCGATTTAGGGAAAAAATCTGCAGAATGGGATAGCAGATCGAAGTTGATTTCTCCAGCCTTTTTGTCGGATTTTTATTTGTCTGACAGATAATAGTTACAGAGAATAGCATCAAACCAAGATTCGTTTCATCCTGATCGTGAGTCAGCCCCGGAAAATAGCTGACGAATCAAAACCGGAAGCAAAACCAGATCTGCCAGCAGGGCCAGCAGGAGCATTGTGGACAAAAGCACCCCAAAGGTAAAAGTCCCAAGAAAATCAGACCAGCAGAAGGTCAGAAAGCCCCCCAGCAAGATGATGGTGGTGAGAAAAATGGCTTTTCCGGAATGAAAAAACGCCCGCCTTACGGCTTCCTCCATGTCATGTAATCGCAGTTCCTGGCGCAACCGGCTCAAAAAATGAATCGAGTCATCCACCGCGATTCCAAAGGCGATCACAAACACAAATGAAGTCGATATTTTCAGATTCATGCCCAAAAAGCCCATCACACCTCCCAGTACCACCAGTGGCAAGACATTGACAGCCAGACTGATGAACACCATTCGCCAGGATTGGAGCTGGGCAGCAAACATGATCGCAATAAACAGCAGGGCTATCCCCAGGCCGTATAGCATATTTTTCACCAGAGACGCTGTGTTCATATCCATCAGGTAGGCGGTGCCGGTGATGTGATAATCCAATTGGCGATTCTGGAGCGAATCAGCGATGTATTGTTCGAGATGTGCGTGCATGCTCTCGTATTGCTGGCTCCCGACATCAGGAATACGTCCGGAAATCCTGGCGACCTGCCGGTCTTCTGTGATCCAGCGTTGATCCAGCACCGTTCCATTTCCTTCCATGACGCCGATCATCAGCTCATCCAGGCGCTGTTGATCGGCCGGAAGGCGTCGCCCGCTTTTGCGACCAAAAAGATAAATCTGATGGGCCGTTGTCAAAATATCTGATGGCGACAATTCGATAGCAGCTGCCCAGTCCCGGCGAAGGTATCCTGTAACCTGGGCGATTTCCCTGAGCTGCCTGACCGTAAACAGGGTGTCCTGTGAGTTTCTGGGCCTGACATCTATGTCGAAAGCCCGGATCCCCTGGTATTGCTCCGCAAAAAACCCAAAATCCTGCTGATGGGGGTGGTTGGGGGGCAATTCATCCAGGATATACTGATTGACTTCAAGTCTTGTGCTTCCCGCAATGCCGAGTACCAACAGCAAGGCGGCGACTCCCAGAATCAATCGTGGCTGTTGTTGAAGAAACTGAAAGAGATGATGAAGCCAGCGATCCAGCTTACGCCAGGAATCGGGTAGGGAAGCTTCCTTCGACGGAAATAGCGTGATGATGCTACCGCTCACCAGATAGGTGAGAACCAACGCCAGTGCCAATCCGATACTGGCATACATCCCCAACTCTACGACCGGCTGAAACGACGAAGTCGTAAGGGTCAGAAAACCAACCATGGTCGTGACCGAAGTGAAGACCGTTGCCTTACCGATAGTACGCACGGAATGCCAATAGGCCTCCAGGCGATGATCTGGCCCAGCCTGCTGGGACAGATAATGGGCCCTGAGGTGGATGACATCCGACATACTGATCACCAGCAAAATCACCGGAAGAATATGAGAGATGAGATTCAGGGTTTCTCCCATCATGATCATGATTCCCACTGTCCATAAAACCGTGAGGCCGATAATGATCAGGGGAATGAGAATTCCCGGCACATTGCGAAACAGCAGCCATAGGATCAGGGAAATGAAAACCACAGCCAGACTGGTAAAAAGAATCGATTCCCGCTCCAATGTAGTGATGTAGAGGGTTTCATTCAGGCACTTTCCTGCTGTATGGATTTCCCTGACATCCAGCTCTTTCAGGAGGCCTTCCACCTGCTCACTGAATGTCGCGCAGTCGAAGCCCAGGTCTTCCTGTTTGTGATGCACGATCATCATCACAGATCTGCGATCAGCAGAGAAAAAATCGGCTGGGCCCATCCCCGAATCAAAGATCCTGCTGCTGTCGCGGGTGGCATCTCCATTGTACCAGGAAGATTTCCGAAGGGAGCCGCCCATAGAGCGGCGGGAATAGCGGGGCACACTGATCGGACTATACACGTCTGTGATGCCTTCGATCCGGTTGAGGGTATCTTCGAGATTTCGCACCTGAGTCAAAAAAGCTTCATCAAATACAGATGACTGTGCTGCCAGCGATATCAGAATCAAATCATTATCGGAGCCAAATCGTGCCTGGTGCTGCTCGTAGAAGCGGGTTTCTTCTGCATTGACAGGGAAGAAGAGCGAAATGCTGTGCGCAAAACGCAGCTTTGGTAGTTGGCTAAGAAATATCAGAGAGATCAGCCCAATGGCCGATAGGATGAATATGGACAGTTTCCTGGCTCGTGGATTCATACAGTAGGCAGATACAGGGCGAAGCCACCGAGCAAACCATCGTGGCTGAGAGAGACGAAATTGGGGCCTTTCAATGAATGATGGAAGGACATGTCAGGGAAATTATTGCATACATGCTGCCTCGTTTCAGCAGATTGACTATCGTAGGAAGCAGAACTTAGCTCCGTAAGCAACCAATGGGTATGTTCGAGTATCTCTGATCCGGTGGCAGCAACGCAGATCAGGTATTCGTTGTGGAAATCTCTAAGGCCAGAGAATGATTGTTTCGGCGAATCCACCTGCCAGATATCGTTGTCTTTCTGCGTTACCATGTATCGCCTGGGGTTCAGAGCTCTGGGCAGGCCCATTCTGGATTCGATTTTATAGGCGCACTCTTTCAGAGACCAATAGGTCCACAGGTCGGTGGTGCTAATTCCCTGCTTCTGCCAGGCTTGGAGCTCAGAATCTTGCAGGATCTTCCGGGCATAGGCCATTTTCCGCTTTTGGGAAGGAAAGCTCCTTGTAGAAAGGCTTACGATATCGAATCCGATCATAGGATTGTGGAAGGCAAACATCCAAAACAGGAAATCGAACAAGTGTATTTACTGATTTGTTCAGACCATCTCTTCGGAACAAGGCAGACAAAGGTATGAAAACGATTATTCATGTGTTCAGGATGCAATTTAAATTGGTTTTTAGCTAATTATTTTTGTATTCTGTGATGAACTGAAGAGCATGCCTTCGAGATCACATCATCCACATGACCGCTATTTTCGGGGTGTTTTTAGCTTCCATAAGCTAATGCGAGAGTATATCCTTGAGTTTTTACCCAAAGGATTGGCGGAGAAATTTTATTTGGATACACTTGTTTAGCAGAAGGATAGCTATCTGGACAAAAATCTGGAGCAATATTTTTCTGATGTAGTCTATACAGTGGGCTACGGAGATTCAGCGGTGATCGTGACGCTTCTTTTGGAGCACAAAAGCTATATGCCACCTAAGGGCAAAGTGATGTCGGTATATGACCAAATCATGCAAGAGGGAGAGGAGAAAGGAAAAATGG
>CAZLKP010000395.1:0-4409 GCA_964560095.1 uncultured Bacteroidia bacterium | reverse complement strand
GCCGGGTTAGCGGTTGGAAGGTGTTGTTGTTTGTAGGATCCTCAGCCGAAAGTGAAGTCATGCTTCGTCTCCGCTCCGCATGACAAACTAAGAATTGGGTGCAGGACCCGATCCTACACATACGTTGGGCTCTTTACCTGTTTAACTCTTTAACTCTTTAACGCTTTAACTCTTATGTCATGCCGAGCGCAGCCAGGCAAGACAATGCCCCCCTACTTCCTTTCCGCCTTAAAATTCCCATTGGGCTGCATAAAGGTCATGGCATTCACGGCCTCGCCTTCTCCCCGGGAAAAGGCTACTGAGAAACCATCCACATCCTGAATATTGAACACATCCGACTTGACTGGTTCCAGGGTATAAGTAGGCTGATTCGGCACGGAGAGTTTTAGTTCTCCTTCCTCCAGATACACTTCGACGGTGGCGCCCATGATTTCGTATTGCCCGACATAGGCTTCCAGGATGCCTCCTTCCATGTCAGCCGCTTCAAACTGCTTGTAGAATTCGATCGGATCAACCCCCAGCTGGAGCCGGATATCCAGCTTTTCGATTTCCCCATTCATGTCCAGGAAGAACTGCATCTTCATTTTTCCCAGTTGTTCTCCCCGGAATTGAAACACGTCATAGTGGTAATGTCCCAGGGCCAGGTCCAACCCGTTATATTGCACCCGTAGCGTAGTATCGCCCATGACAATTCTGATATCTCCGTATCCAGGGTGCGTGTACAGTCCCACATAATCTGACAAATCTTTGGAAGGAGAGGTGCCCTGTACCTTTATGAGGTCTTCTTCGGTTTCGGCATTCACTCCAGACATCGCCTCGTTATATTCCTCTCTGACCTCTGCACTCCAGTCTTTCTCTCCGAGGTCAAACATGATATCGGCGATGTAGTGCTCCATCACGGTGGTGATTGGCGTAGCATTCATATTGGTCAGGATCACGATCCCGACAGAATCCTCCGGAAAGAGGCATACCCCGGCAGAAAATCCATCGATATTCCCACCGTGCTCTACCATGAGATGCCCCCGATAGCTGGTGATCGTCCAGCCCATGCCATAGAGCATGTAAAAGCGGTCTTCATTGGCGCCAGAGGGCATGATGGATCGCGGTTGCATGACTGCCCTTACCGTTCCGGTTTCGGCGATGGAGCTGGTGTCCACCTTGCCGGCATGTAGCATCATATCCACCCATTTGAGCATATCCTTCACATTTGAATTGATGGAGCCAGCCGGGCCGATGTTTTGGATGTTTTTGTAGGGGAGCAATGTGACCACCGAGTCTTCCAGGCCGTACCCCTTTGAAGCCATCGCATTGTCAGAGAGCGCCTCGTTCAAGGGCGAGGTTGCGTTCATGCCCAGGGGATCAAGGATACGCTCCTGAATGAATTGCTCCCAGGTTTTTCCCATCAGCTTTTGAATTAAAACCCCGGCAGTCATGTACATCAGGTTCTGATATTGCCAGCCTCCGCGAAAGGAAGTTGTTGGCTCAAAGTGCTTGAGGGCTGCATAGAGCTCTGTCCGTGTTTTCGTGCTGCCATACCAGGCCAGATCATGCCTGGGCAGGCCCGACACATGAGAAAGCAGGTCCACGGCCGTCATTTCTTCCGTGGCGATTTCGTCCCACAGCTCAAAGTCAGGCAGATAGGTTTGGATGGGCTCATCCCATTCGATCAGTCCATCTTCCACCAGCATGCTCACAGCGAGTGCCGTAAAGGCTTTGGAAGAGGAACCGATGGCAAAAATGGTTTCATCCGTAACCGGCAGGTTTTCTTCTACATTTCGAAGCCCATATCCTTGGCTCAAGATCACCTTTCCGTGATCAATGACTCCGATAGCCATTCCCTGGACATCCCAGATTTCCATGGATTCAACGATATATTCGTCCAGTTTTTTCCAGCGCCTTTTGTCGGCCTGTGCGTCGAGGGTCGCCAGGGGTGCCAGTCCGACCAACAGAACAAGGGTGAGGGCCAGCATGCAGGATAAATTTTTGCGGTTCATCATGAAGGGTTTTGAATGTGATTTCGTTGATTAGTCAATCGGCCTGACTGATTCTTACATGGAGGGTAACAAACAACTACACATGAGTCAAGACCTGCCACCAATTCCTGCTATTGACGACATGGTACATGCCAGAAATATTCTGGGAGACCAGGTCATGACCACGCCCGTCATCGAATGGGTCGGCGATCAAAAGGATCGGCTTCTGTCCAGGGACACCGAAGTATTTCTCAAACTGGAACTATTCCAGCCGGGCGGCAGCTTCAAGCTTCGGGGAGCGCTATTGAATATCCGGGAGTTGAATGAAGAGCAGTTGGCGAAAGGCGTCACGGCTGTGAGCGCTGGCAATCATGCCATCGCCGTGGCGATGGCTGCGAAGTTGGCAGGTACACACGCCAAAGTCGTGATGCCCAAAACAGCCAATCCCGGTCGGGTGAGCAGGTGCCAACGCCTGGGCGCGGAGGTGGTATTGGTCGAACATGTCTCTGCGGCATTCGACAAGACGGAGCAAATCAGGAAGGCGGAAGGCCGCACCTTCATTCATCCGTTTGACGGAGAAACGACAGCGTTGGGGACGGCCACTGTAGGGTTGGAAATGGCTGAGCAGTGCGGCGATCTGGATGCGGCGATCCTTCCGATCGGCGGCGGCGGCCTGGCAGCTGGCATGAGCGCTGCCCTGAGCCAGCGATTTCCCGGAATTGAGCTCTTTGGGGTGGAACCGTTTGGCGCCAACACCATGACGCGGTCATTTGCCAGCGGCCATCCTGAAAAAATTGAGGCCGTCACGACCATCGCAGATAGTCTCGGCGCACCTTTCGCGATGCCCTACTCTTTTGGGCTTTGTCGCCAAACCCTCACTGAGATTGTGAATATCGACGATGAGGCCATGATCCAAACCATGCGGCTGATCTTTGACGAATTCAAACTGGCGGCTGAGCCGGCTGGTGCTTCATCTCTGGCGGCCTTACTGGGGCCCCTTAACAAAAGGCTGATCGGGAAGCGGATAGGGTGTATCGTTTGCGGGTCAAATATTGATTCAGCCACATTTTTTTCGCTGATTGCCGATACCTAAGCAGGAAAGGATCGTCAAACTGACAAACACACTTCCTGTAACTGTTTTTTTCTCCCCCTCAAAGGGTCTCGTCTCACATGCCGCCCTTAATCCGACAACTCAGCAATGCCAGAAGCCGCTACTTCCTCACAAGTAGTGGGATCAATCTGGAATACCGCCAAAAGGGAGATCCCTTTGCCGAAACAATCGTGATGCTTCACGGTGCTGCCAGCGACTGCCGGATTTTTCTGCCCAACATTGATCCGCTGGCAGAATCCTATCAGGTCATTGCGACTTCCCTTCGGGGGCATGGCTTATCGGATAAGCCGCGCGGCCTCGAACCGGAGGCATTTTCTATGGATATTCTGGTCAGGGATCTCATTGAGCTCACCTGGTCGCTGGGCATCCAGGCCTTTCATTTGGTGGGACACGGACTCGGTGCCGTGATCGGCTATGAACTGATGGCGCGTGATCCGGGCAGCCTGTTGTCAATCACCAGCATGGCAGCTCCCGTGGGCAAAGACGGCTTAAAGGGATCGGTCAAATTGATTCAGAAAGCCACCGGGTTATCCACCCGCATTCTGGGCAACCACAAAAAGCAGGCAGAAGCCGCTGCCCGGATGTGCAGCAACCAGCAGGAGGTCATCGCCTTTCTCAGGGACGAAGTATTCTACGGCACAGAGTGGAATGTGGTGAAGCATTTGCGTCCCCATCATAGTGGCACAGATCATCTCGACCTCATCCAGGAGCACACAGAGATTCCCATTCTCTTTTTGATGGGGCATCAGGCTCAAATCGAAAAGAGTATGGGCGGCTATCGAGCCATGCAACAGTCGCTGGTAAACCTCAAAGACTGCGACCATGTGCATACCGCATCGGTGGACCAGGCCGGCTATTTCCCGAATCTTGATCAGCCCGCAGAGTTTCACCAGATTCTTTCTCACTTTCTGCGCTCGCTGAAGTAAGCCCTCCAGCCACACGGGAGAAGCGTTTTGTGAAGAACGCTGCCTTTTTCCACAGGCAACTTGCGCTTTTCCACATTTTTTCCACAACCCAAGGGTACAGGTGGAAAAAAAATCGTTTCTATCCACAATATCAACCGACCGGATGGCTAAAAGCCTTTGAGAAAGGGCTATATTTGCGCACCGGCCGAATACATAGTCAGTCTGAACCATCTTGCTCTACACGACTGGAATTCGCGCCAGGGTTGAAACACCATCGTTATGGGAAAAATTATTTGTCTGGCGAATCAAAAAGGAGGAGTAGGAAAAACAACTACTGCCGTCAATCTGGCTGCAAGCCTGGCTGCCCTGGAATACCAAACACTCCTGGTGGATACTGACCCGCAGGCAAACGCTTCCAGC
>CAZLKP010000394.1:0-4419 GCA_964560095.1 uncultured Bacteroidia bacterium | reverse complement strand
GAATGCCTTCCGGCAGCGCCAGGATGACACCCATGAAACCTTTACCCGGGCAGGGGCGTCTTTTGTACCTATCCCGGTTTCTGATTCTTATCTTCAGGCCCTGCTGCGGCTTTTTGCCCGCCGATGATGCCCATGGTTTCTTTTTCTGACCTTGCTTCCTTTATTTTTCGCCCCATGTCAAGCCTTGCACGTATGGCTTCGCGATTTATGCTGATGTCAATGATCTGCTGGTTGCCTCTCCAGCTTCTGGGACAGGCACCAGAGGTGATCACTGATCGGGATACTGCGCGCCTCGGAGAGCTGGTGCGACTGAAGGTGTCTGATGGGAAGATCACCGGGATGGTTGAAGATGATAATTGGCAGATGCACCAGCTGGAGGATGGTATTCTTTCGATCCAGGGATTTGAAGTGGGTGAATTTCCGCTCCCTGATATTAAGGTCACTACCTCCAATGGCCAGGTTCAGGTGCTTTCATCCCCCGGGTACACGGTTATACAAGCTCCATTTGACCCGCAAAACCCGCCTCCACCCAAAGGCGTGCAGGAACTCTGGGAGATTCCCGTGAGCTGGCAAGATTGGCTCCCGTTCATTCTTACCGTTAGTGGAACGCTGACCTATTCGCTGATTTGGTTGCTGGCTGTCGTTCGTCGTTATGGTCCGAATAAAAAAACAGCCCCACCACCATCGCCAGCGAAACTTGCAGAAAATACCCTGAATCAGCTGGACGCTGACGCTTCTGCGGATCGCCGGTTTTCCCGGATCCAGAAGGTCTTCAGGTTGTATCTGTCCGATCAGTTTCTGGTTGATGTCGGAGGAATGAACACGGAAGAATTGGCTCAGACAGGGAAGAAATGCTTGCCGGAAAGTCAGGAGTTGGAGACCATCATCAGCCTGTTGGGGACACATGAAGCCGATCGGTTTGCCGGGAATTCTATTTCCGACACGGACGTAGCAGCCCTGGAAACAACCCTCCGGGCCCTGATTCGCAGGAGTGAGGAGCTGAGTGCAGAGAGAATCAGGGTACAGGAAAAACGATATGGACGTCGTGCTTCCGGATTCAGGAGAATACTGGCTGGGCTGGCAGATTTGCTTCCCTTGGGCCTGCTGGTGGCTGGATTGGGGATCTGGCCGGGCTTTTTGCCCGCGATTGGGCTGAACCAGAATCTGGCTAACCCATTGCAAATTTTTCTGGCCGCTCTGGGACTGGCGATCCTGGGCAGAGTCATCACAGGGTTTACGACAGTGGGGGGAGCGTGGCGGGCAACACCCGGTATGCGTGTGTTCCGTTTGGCTGTCGTTTCTGATGATGACCAACGGCAGAACAACAGGCTCGCCTTTCGTCCGTTATTTTGGTTGGTGGCGACCCTGCCTCTGTGGCTGGGCCATGCCGGATTATTGCTGAATCAGCGGACGTTTCCAGATCGATGGTCGGATTCGCACATACGATATTATCCTAAAGGATCATGAATGAGATGCTTGCATGGTTCGAAACAATTCATTGGGCCCACCCCTGGTGGTTCCTGGGCTTGTTTTTGCCATTGCTATGGCTGGGAATCAGATTCTGGCAACATCAGCGAAGAAAAGCACTTCCTCTGCCCGAATCTGCCAGTTTGACTCCCAATAGCTGGAGCTGGAAGGTATGGCTGTATCGCTCGCAGCCTTGGCTGCGTTTCCTGGCCATGTCTGCCGTTGTGGTTGCATTGGCTCGCCCCCGAACCTCTCACGGAGAGGAGTCTGTCAAGACAGATGCCATCGATATCATGCTGGCCTTGGATGTATCGACATCTATGGATGCCATGGATTTTGAACCCAACCGGCTGGTGGCTGCCAAGCAAACGGCTGCAGCGTTCATTGACCTCCGCCCCAACGACCGGATTGGGCTGGTTGTATTTTCTGAGCAGGCATTTACCCAGTGCCCGCTCACAACCGATCACAATGTGCTGAAACTGTTGCTCAATGGTGTGCAGCAGGGCTGGCTCGACAATGGAACTGCCATCGGCCTCGGGTTGGCACAGTGTATATTGCGCCTTAAAGACAGCGAAACGCTATCCAAAGTCGTGATTCTGCTGACTGATGGTGAGAACAATCGCTATCAGGTAAATCCTCTTGATGCGATGCAGCTGGCTCGGCAATTCGGCGTCCGTGTGTATACCATCGGAATGGGCACCAATGGATATGCCGCGGTGCCGAAAACAGATTTTGCCGGCAATACAAAGCTTGTTCAGGAACTGGTGCAAATTGATGAAGAATTGCTGCGTGAAATCGCTGAGGAAACCGGTGGTCAGTATTTCCGCGCCACAGATCTTCAGGATCTCCAGGGCGTGTATGATGAGATCGACCGATTGGAAAAAACAACCCTGGAGGTCAGCCGATTCGTGCGGTATGAAGAATGGTACTGGCCGCTGGCCTGTCTGGCTCTGGCCCTGATCATGCTCGAACTGTTGATCAGGCATGCCCTGGCACGAAGTTTTCCCGATACGTAGTTGAAAGGTGAAAAGTTAAGAGTCCCAAACACATACGCGATATGCTCACCTGGCAACATTCCGAATGGCTTTATGCTCTGGCGCTTTTGGCGCCGGGCTGGATCCTGTTTGGATGGTACAGGCGCAGGCAACGGCAATCATGGATGGCTTTGGGAGCGCCGCAATTGCTGTGTAGGATGGGGGTCAGTCTGGAAGGGAACAAGCAGGTAAGACGCATGATTCTGATGTCTCTGGCGTTTGTGAGCCTGATTCTTGCCCTGGCTAATCCACAGATTGGTCGCCGTTACGAACGGGTGAAACAGCGGGGGGTGGATGTGATCCTGGCGTTGGATGTCTCTGAAAGCATGCTGGCAGAGGATGAGCAGCCCAATAGGCTTTCCCGGGCAAAATTGTTGATTTCCCGATTTCTGGACAGGCTGAACGGAGATCGGATCGGGCTGATCATATTTGCCGGTGATGCCTATGTTCAGGTGCCACTCACTGGCGACTACCAGGCTGCGGAAAGCATCCTCAGACCTGTTTCTCCAGGGATGGTTTCGCGGCAAGGTACCTCTTTGTCTGAAGCCATTGGGCTGGCACAGCAAGCTTTTGCTGTCAGTCGAAACAATTTTCGGGCACTGTTTGTGAACTCCGATGGTGAAACCCACGACGAGGAGGCGCTGGAGATGGCTGTGCAGGCTCGTGAAAATGGATTGAGGGTTCATTGTATTGGGCTTGGGTCTGAACAGGGAGCTGTGATTCCCCAGTATCTGAACGGGCAGATCACAGGAAACAAACGCGATCGAAACGGACAAACTGTGGTGACAAAAATGAACTCCAAAATGCTGGCTTCCGTGTCTGAGGCCGGTGGTGGCCGTTTCTTCCGTTTGAATGACATCGGTCAGACCCTTGCGTTTATGGACGAAGAACTCGACCAGATGACCGAGGTTGAATTTGAAGAGCGGTTTATCACCGATTACGAAGATCATTTTTCATGGATGCTGGCGCTGGCGATGATATTCATGCTGATGGAAGGGATCAGGTTTGGAGCTCAAAAGGAGGAAGTATGAAAAGTACCTTATGTACCTTGTTGCTGGGAATTATTTTTTGCGGGTCTGGCCATGCGCAGTCCACCCTGGCTTACCGGCAATTGGTTCGGGAAGGGAATACCTTGCTGAGCAATGGAAAGCAGATAGAGGCAGAAATCGCCTTTAGGAAGGCGTTGGATATGTTTCCGGAAGGATCGGAGGCAAGCTTTAACCTGGGTAACTGCTTGTTTGTGCAGGGGAAATATGATCAGGCAGTCCCGTTTCTGGAAGCCAGCCTGGAGGACGTCTCCGACCCCAGACTGCGCTCGCGAATGCTCTACAGTCTCGGAACTACCCATCTGGCTTTGGAAGATCAATCTGCCGCTGCTGAAGCCTTGAAGGAGGCACTGCAGATGGACCCTTCCAACGAATATGCCAGGCATAATTTCTTTCTGGCCCAACTGGCTAATGATCCTTCGGAGGAAAACCAGGATGATCCGGCGGAGGATAAAAGCAGTGAAGAGAAAAAGGAGCAACAGGACCAGTCTTCTGGCAACGATGAGGCAGACCAGGAGTCTGATGAATCGCCGGAGGATGTGCCGCCCTCCGATCAGCCGCCATCAAAACCTATGACGCCTGAGGAGGCCGATCAAATGCTGCGCAGACTGGAGTTCATGGAACAGCAGGTACAGGAGCAAGTCAAACAACGTCAGGAACCAGGCAAAATCCGGGGTGAAAAAGACTGGTAAGCTTATCCCCGCTAACGATGAACAGGAAAATGAGTACTGCCCAACAAAATTTACAGCAACTGGCCACCCACACCTTTCAGTTTGTCCAGGCCGTCAGAGATTTTGGTAATGTATTACCCATGACGGTTGCCAACGTGGAGGACCTCAAGTCTCTGGTGCGCAGTTCAGGAGAGGCCGGTG
>CAZLKP010000393.1:0-4433 GCA_964560095.1 uncultured Bacteroidia bacterium | reverse complement strand
AAAACGCCATGTATGGCCCATATAAGCCCGCTGCCAAGATTGAGCTGACAAAGCTTGAAGAAAGAGGGTAGGGATCAGAAAACCACTTCTTCCTCTCCCACCACTGTCACCTTCGGTGACAGGGCTTCCTCACATCTGCCAATCACACGAGCCTCCAACTCAAACTCGCCGGCCATGTCGACGAGGGCTTTGGCAGTTTCCTCATCTGTGTAAATTTCCAGCCGGTGCCCCATGTTCAGCACCTGGTACATTTCAGCCCAGGCAGCGCCTGACGATTTCTGGATGATCCGGAATAACGGCGGCGTGGGAAACAGGTTGTCCTTGATCACATGGACATTCCCGATGAACTTTTTCACCTTGCTTTGAGCTCCACCTGTGCAGTGAATCAATCCATCAATCTTGTCCCGATACCGCTCCAACACGGGTTTCATCACAGGCAAGTAGGTCCGGGTCGGACTCAGAAGGGCTTTCCCCACCGGAATGGGCATATCCTCCACCCGGTCGGTAACCAGGTATCTTCCTGAATAAACCAGATCAGCCGGAATGCTGGCGTCATAGGTTTCGGGATATTTCTCCGCATACACATGCGAGAGCAGATCATGGCGTGCATTTGTGAGGCCATTGGAGCCGATACCACCGTTGTATTCCTGCTCGTAAGACGTCTGACCAAACGAAGCCAACCCTACAATTACATTTCCCGGACGGATTTTCTGGTTGGTGATCACTTCTTTTCTCGGAAGTCGGGTAAATGCGGTGGCATCGTGGATCAGGGTTTTGACCAGATCTCCCACATCCGCTGTTTCTCCCCCGGCATTAGTCACATCTACGCCATGGTTGGCCAGCATATCAAAAAAGCCTTCCATGCCCACGAGCATTTCGGAGAGAACGTCACCCGGCACGTAGAATTTGTTCCGCCCAATGGTATTGGAAAAGATAAATGGCCCTGTAGCTCCCACGCAGAGCATGTCGTCGGTGTTCATCACGATGGCATCCTGTGCTATTCCACGCCACACGGAAAGGTCCCCGGTTTCTTTCCAATACAGGTAGGCCAGAGATGATTTGGTACCGGCGCCATCGGCGTGCATAATCGAGCACCAATCGGGATCTCCGGTGCTGAGATCCGGCAGGATCTTGCAAAAGGCCGTTGGATACAGGCCTTTACTCAAATGAGAAATGGCCGCGTGAACGTCTTCTTTTCCAGCGGAAACACCGCGTTTTGCGTAGTTGCTGCTCATGAAAAGTGGCAATTTGGCCGTAAGTTCGCCAAAGTAGCAATATGAAAAAAGGCTGCCTCCAAGAAGCAGCCTTTCTATGTGATGGCAGGAAGACTTTACATATCAAAGTCGATACGAAGAATCTTGAATTCTGTGCGACGGTTGGCCTGCTCGTCTTGGTCAGACATTTCGGGGAAAATCATCAGCTGAGATTCTCCATATCCAAACCACTCCAGACGACCGGGATCGATATCATTCTCCGCCAAAAACTTCACAACTGCTTTTGCGCGGTTATTGGACAGGTTAAAGTTGTAGGGCTCTGTCCCATTGCTGTCTGTATGGGATCCCAGTTCGATGTCGATGTTGGGGTTGTCTTCGAGAAGTCTCACTAGCTTTTTGAGCTCAGTGAGGGCATCCGGACGAAGATAATACTCATCGAAGTCGTAATAGATATTGGGCAGCACAATGGCTTCATCAATGATGATCGGCTCAAGCTCAATGTCAATGTTCTGAACGAGTTCCGTGTTTTGCTCAATGCCCATGGTACTGACAGCTTCTTCATTTGCTAGATAGTCCGGAGCATTACCCAATACGACGTATTCCTTTTCAGCTTCCAGGGCAAACTCATAACGGGCCCGCTGATCGGTGTTGAAGGTATCCAGGGCAGGAGACCGGTTTCCGTCAACCAATTCATACAGGATGGCTGTGGCAAACGGGATCGGTTCTTTGGTTTCCTTGTCGCGGATCAGGCCGGTCACAGAGATATCGTATTCGATTTCCGGCTTGGGAATGCGACGGCCCCAATAGATATCATCTCTTCCGGCGCCTTCGGGGCGGTCGGAGGTAAAGAGGACCAGAGAGTCCTGATCCATCCAGAGGCTTCCAAAGTCGTTGTAGCTCGTGTTGATCGGCGATTCGAGGTTCACAGGTTCGCCCCAGCTTCCGATACTTCCTTCGGCATAGTAGAGGTCATACCCACCAAACCCTGCCAGGCCTTCTGAAGCAAAATACAGGGTATTTCCTTCTTTGTTGACGAAAGGTGTGGCTTCATTGAAGGGGGTATTGATGTTTTCACCAAGGTTTTGGGGCTCAGACCAACCAGTACCTACGCGGCGGGCAAACCAGATGTCATTGGCACCTTGTCCACCTGGGCGGTCAGATACAAAAAACATGGTGCGCCCATCAGGTGTAATGAATGGCTGACGGTCGTCGGTAGGCACCTGATCGGTTTTCCCTCTAGCATTGACAATTACATCTTTGGTGCCATTGATGGATTCCAGGAAAATGGGCTTGCCCCATTCTTTGGCGACGGGATCATAGCGGGATTCATAAATTGAGCATCCATCTTTGTTGTCCCGAGTGTTACACTGGGTAAAGATCATGGTCAGGCCATCGCCGGTAAAGGACGCGGGACCGTCGTTTCTTTTGGTATTGATACGTTTTTTAAACCAACCAGAAGCCGGGAACCGATAAATCTCCCCATACACGGAGTCATTCTCCATGACCACATAATAAATATCCGCATCCTTAGCTTCTCCGGATACGACATCTCTTCGGGCTCGCTTGGAAGGGATCGGTCGATACGACGTAAAGGCTATGAAGACATCCTCCTGTCGCTGGTCAAGAAAGGTGGGAAAACGATCGGAATGCGGCGAATTGAAATCCACTGGTTTGACGCGAAACTCTGGTTGAGCGGCCAAGGAAGCCTCTGCCAGGTCACATCCTCTGATTTCTAGTTCGGCCCGCTCATAGAGCTCATCCTGAGTCTGGTGGCGGGTTTTGAATTCCTCAAAATATTCCTTGCCTTTCCGGTAATTGGCCAGTCGCTTGTAGGCGAGGCCAATCTGCAAATAGAGCGTATCGC
Source organism: uncultured Bacteroidia bacterium (assembly GCA_964560095.1). Lineage (GTDB taxonomy): Bacteria > Bacteroidota > Bacteroidia > J057 > J057 > JANQTF01. The sequence continues at coordinate 1,355 of CAZLKP010000393.1, read as the reverse complement.
TGCGATCCGGGTCTATCTCAGAGGCCTTTCGATACCAGCGAAGAGCTTCTCGATAATCCTTGAAATAGTCATTGATCCGGCCGAGTTGATAGGCTGCCTGGTAATTGTTGGGATCAAACGCAAGAACCTGCTGGTAAAGCTCTTCGGCTTCAACCACTTCAAACCCGCGGAAATACTCATCGGCCTTGCGTAGCAGCTTATTCACCTTTGCACTATTGTCTTGGGCCAGCATCCCGATGGGACCTGCACACAAAATCAGAATCAGCAGAGGTTTCCATAGCTGCTGAAGACGAAACGCATTCATAGGAGTGGGTGGATTTGCTTCGTAATAACGGAAAATTTAGAGCGAGGTTGTTACAAACAAACTTAATAAAAAATACCCCACTTGCTCAAAGGAACTAAAACAAAATGATCCAAAGCAGAAAATCTCCGCATAATATACAGATAGATGAGATGACAAAGGACGAAATTGTCGCATTTCCCAATCCGCCAGCGCCAAATTTTGTATGAATTCCTTTATAGCAGCCGATTAACGCAATGATAATCCCGAATAAGGAGCCCTTTACAAGTCCCCCCAACAAATCTTTGACTGCAAAAAAATCACGCACGGATGCCAGAAACGACTGAGGCGTCACATCCAGAAATAAAGCGCACACAGCCACAGCTCCACATAGTGCAATCGCAATCGCAAACAGGGTGAGAATTGGCATCATCAAAACCAGTCCCAGAAACCGAGGCATTACCAGATAGCGGACCGGGTCAATCGACATGGTCGTGAGGGCATCCATTTGCTCAGACAATTTCATAGAGCCCAGTTCGGCCGTCATCGACGCACCAATGCGCCCTGCAATCACAAGCGCCGTGAGCACAGGCCCCATTTCCATCATCAACGCACGCAACACTTGCCCGCCCAATACCGACAATGACACCATTCCCTTGAACTGATAGGCTGCCTGCCAGGCAATCAACGCCCCCGCAAATAAGCCAACCAGTGCCACCAGTGGAATAGAATTTACCCCCATATGATCCAGCTGATACAACACCCGTCGTCGGTCCCGCCACGCAAAGCCCAGGGTACCCAGCACCCGAAACAGTAAATAGCCGAACTCTGCAATTGTGAACATAAGGAACAGGGAATAGGAATGTATCCCTATTAATAAGATTGAATCAATTGTGAATGTTCAACAAATGTATGGCCCTGGTATCGGAAAACCAGCACCGAGCATTAAGTACCAGGTATCCGTTCAGGGCCGCATCCCTTGTCGCTGCTCCTCATACCATTCATTGTACGCCCGCACAATGTCTCCGATTTCTTCCGGACCAAACAGCTCATTTCGAATCGACTGTGCCAGCTC
>CAZLKP010000392.1:0-4441 GCA_964560095.1 uncultured Bacteroidia bacterium | reverse complement strand
CCAGGGAGGTTCGCACTGCCTCAGCCGTCATTTCTCTGGTAAGTGAATAGCCCACAATGAGGTGGGAATACTCATCGACAACGAAGGTGGCGTAAGCAAAGCCAGCTTCATTTCGGAGTCGAATGTAGGTGATGTCACTGGACCATAGCTGATTGATTTGACTGACTGTCATGCCTTTACGAAAATCAGGGTAGATGCTTTGCCCGTCTCCGTTGGTCGTGGCCGGCCGGTACTTTTTCCGCTGTCGGATCAGCAAGCCGTTTTCCCGAAGTAGGGCGAAGAATGCGTCTCGCCCCATGCTGAGGTCGGCCAACTCTTCGGAGTCTTTGAGCATCTTGTAGAGCTTCCTGCCTCCGATCCGCGGTTGATCTTCCCGTTGTTCACGGACAAACTCCAGTGCCTGATAATGGTCGCTGGCCCGCTCCTCCTGGCGCGAAGAAGCCTGATACCACGCTTGTCGACTATACCCAAACAGGCTGCACAGGGTGTCAACCGACACCCTGGGATGACGCGCCTTCATCGCTTCGACTGTTTGGGACCAGACTTTTTTTCGATGGGAATTTTGAACTTCGACTCCGCCAGCTTGATCATCTGCAGGTAGGCTTCGCTGCGTAGTCGCTCGTGTTCCAGCAAGCGCTTTAACGATTCGACTTCCGCTCGGAGTGATTCTTCCTGCTGTTGCAGATCTTGATTGTGTTCACTCATGAGTAAGTTTGGTGTAGGACTGGATGGCGCCTCTGGATCGCGATACTTCTCCAGCCAGCGGTAAACGGTCATGGACCCTTTGATGCCAAAGTGACGACTTGCTGCGTGGGCACTCATCTGGCCAGACTCCACTAACTTAACCACCTCTCGGCGGAATGTCTCGGAATAATACTGATTTTTCTTCTTGTGAAAACTCATCTTGAATAGGTTGTTTGTGTCAACCTATGTTAGGACGTGACCCCTCGAACCTCCCAACCTTTCTCATCAGGCAGCGCCGCTTCGGAATTTCCGGGCGGCTTTTTTTTCGGCCATCCAATATTCGCCCGACTCCTTTCGTATTTACTCCACAACTTCCAAATCCAATCTATCTATTCTGCCAATGAAGCACGCATACCCACAAGATCCAAGTTTAACCAACACACGTGGTGATGAAACAAGTATTGATCTCCCTGGGGATGTGCACCTTCCTGCTTACCGGCAGCCTCATCGTAACGGCTCAGCCCCAAATCCGCGAAGATGACCACTTCTGGCGCCGCCGGATGGTGAACCGTATTTCTCTCATCGAAAAAATCAATCAGCCGCTTGTGCGGCATGAATCCAACTATTATTCCGGCAACGGCCGCTATACCCAGACTGATGGAATGGTGGCTGCATTGATCGATGGCCTGAAGCAGGGCCGATACATGGCCTATCATCCCGATGAATGGGGTGAACAATTGGGCTATCAAGCCCTGATCGATAGAATGCGCGAATTTGACCAGGCCCTTGCTCCGGCCGAAAGTATGTGGGATGATGAATTTCAGGATGATTTTGATGAGTCCTCCCAGCAGATCGATGATGGATGGGACAGCCCGCTTCCCATGGAACAGTCCGAATGGGATGTGTCTTCGGAAGATCAGTGGGGATCTCCATTTGAAGAAGAACCCGGATTCAATCAGGCGCCCCTGCCCTCCAATGAAATGCCCGATCTGGCTCCTTATGAGCAGGTGATCCATGTGGTCGAGGATTTCATTTTCGACAAGAATACCTCCAGCCTGCAGCAGCGCATCGATTTCTTCGAAATTGTCTGGGTAGATCCCGGAGAAACGCTGCCAGAAAAGGTGCTGGCCCGCTTCATGTGGGAGGATGTGCGGGAGATTCTGGATGAAACCATGTGGAAATCCCGTTTCAATGACGCTGAGGCCCGTTCAGTAGCGGAGGTCTTTGAGCTGAGAATCTTCCATTCTTTTCCCATTGAGGTTGGAGGCCAACCTGTGCGGACCTTGTGGGAAGCCGAGCAGCGCCGCCAGGAAATCGTCCAGTTTGAGGCGCATTTGTGGAGTTACTAATAGGGGAAGGAGGAAAAGAGGTAAGGAGGAAAAGAGGGAAATATGGGAATAGGGTGTGAGCGGAGGAATTCACAGGAGGTAGTCCGGAAGATGAAGACAAAAACTCATGATCAGTGGTCTCTGTGTAAACCTCTGTGACCCTCTGTGGTAAAGTGAACTATTGATTATTCCCAATTATAACTCCAGCCCATCATAATACCCGGTGGACGCACCTTTCCGGGCCTTGACGAAGTAGGTGATTTGCCCTACGTGATAGGAAAAATGCTCGGCAGCGTGGACCAGAATGCCAATGCCTGTTTCATCAAAACCCTGCACCCCATAGCTATTCACCAATTGCTTGGCCGTGATAGCCTGAATGGCTTCAGTCAGTTCTGTTTCCAGCGTTTGGAGCATGGTGATGAGCTCTGGGGTGGCAACCCTGGTGTCAGGGGCAAATTCCCAGTCACGGTCGCGAGTGTCCGGTATGCCTCCAAGCCCTGATAAGATCCACTGCCGGGCATTGCCGATTACATGCAACACCAGATTGCCTACGCTATTGCTGACTTCGTTGGGCCGAAACCAGACGTCCTCGTCTTCCAGCATCTCCAGACATTGAATCGTGCGGGGAATCGATTCCTCCACCATTCGCCTGTGTATCTCCCGCTTCAATAATGCTGACCAGATTTCCATAATGGGAAAGATACGATCTGCGCAGGAATTTCCTGCTTTAGGCCTATTGTAGGGGTGGATTGCCATCCACCCCTACGATCTTCATTCCATCACCGCACAATCGTCAACGTCCCCGTCTGGATTCGTGGCTCTACACCGCTTCGGGTGCATTCCTCATTGAAATTGTACTTCACCACCCAGCTGAAGACATTCAGATTGGCAGGATCACCGCCAGTCCGGGGATTGTTGGGATCCGGAGGCGATGCCGGGCTTCTTGTCACGGTGCCGTCCCAGCCAAGTGCCGGTCGGCCATCATCCGTCAGGTCGTTGGAATACCAGATCAGCCCGCCCCAGGCGTCGTAGACAAAAACTTCGTAGTAACACAATCCTACCCCAACGGGCAAAAACACATCGGCGGAGTCGATCCCGGAATTCGGAGCCATGGCATTGGGCACAAACAAGCCCCCAAACTCTCTCGGACGAAAGTCAATCACGAAAGCCGTATCAGGACAATTGATGTCGTTGTTGGCAATGAGTTGCACCTCAAAGGGGCCGTTGCTGAAGTAGCGATGGACCAGATTTTCTTCCGTTGACAGATTTCCATCTCCGAAGGACCAGATGTATTCATTCGCAAACAGGGAGCGGTTGATGAAGGCCACTGTGCCATCTGGCGTGGCAGTCGTATTCATGTCGGCAGTAAAATCGGCAATCGCACTCTGCTCCACCACGATCTCCCGCCGGGAGATCAGGCTATCCACACAGATGCCATCCCAACTCACTACCAGTTTCACATCCCATTCTCCCACATCAAAAAGCAGCACCGGCTCGGTACTATCGCTGAAAACGCCATTGCTGAAGCTCCATCGGGATTGATTGTAGCCATTGCTCAGATTCAGAAAGCGCACCTGGAGCGGACTGCAATTCCCGTCAAAGATTGGGGCAAAGGAAGCCAATGGCTGCGGCAGGCCTTCAATCTCCCGGGTGGTGGTGTCTGCACATCCAAAGGAATTCGTCACAATCAGTTCCGGCTCAAACACAAACGGCTGATTGCCCACCGCATAGGAAGAAGTCGGCTGACGAAGGGTACTGCTGCGGCCATTGCCAAAGCGCCAGGCATAGGTTATTGGAAGACTGCGGGTGATGGATTGATTGCTGAAATCGACCGCCACATCTCCACAAAACTGATCAACCGAAGGGCTAAATGCAGCAATCGGAAAGGAAGCAGTTCTGATTCTCCGCCTCAGCGAATCCACACAAATGCCTGCCGTGTCCACCGTCAGCGTGATCCACTGCGTCGTATCTTCATAGAAGAAGTTATGCTGTGGATTCGTCCCAAACGACTCAAACCCATCTCCGAAATTCCAGTAGGAGTTGCTGAATCCCGTACTCTGATTGGTAAACTGCACCTCCTGCGGTGCGCAAATCGTGCTGTCTGACATCACAAAGCGGGCCTCCGGTTGTGGATACAGGATGAAGGTTCCCAATGCTGTATCCTGACATTGGTATTCATTCGTCACGATCAGCCGGACATCGTATGCTGCTGGCTGAGAATAGGTCACAGGCAAAGGATTTTCGAGGGTAGAGGTGGTCGCGTTTCCAAAATCCCACTGGTACGTAATCGGCACAAATGCTGTGCTGGATAGGTTCGTAAAAGTCACCGTTTCTTCCCCACAGCCATGTGGCAGATCCTGACTAAAAGCAGCCACTGGCCGACTGGCCGTTCTGATTCTCACGAAGGCCGTATCAAAGCAAAAATCAGC
>CAZLKP010000391.1:4254-4471 GCA_964560095.1 uncultured Bacteroidia bacterium | reverse complement strand
CTGAGGTTTTCCATCTACACTACGAAAGGCTTTCATGCCCTCAAATACAGATTGACCGTAATTGAGTGCAGATATTGATGGGGTAAGGTTTAGGGGGCCGTAGGGCCGAATTTCGGGAGCTTGCCATTGGCCACCAACATAGCGAGCCACCAGCATGTGGTCACTGAAGATGCGACCGAAAGGGATTTGATCCATATTCACCTCATTGAGCCGGGAC
>CAZLKP010000391.1:0-4244 GCA_964560095.1 uncultured Bacteroidia bacterium | reverse complement strand
ATGAGGCATTGTATATGAAGTTAGCAAGTAGATAGTAGCTTTAGTTGGTATAGAAAAAGCTGTCGTAATCTTTTCCCTTGTATTTCAGGACAAAGGTGTAGCGTTTTCCGGATTCCAGCGGAGATCGGGGGATTCTGTGCACATCTGCCCCGACGCGGTCGGTGACCTTGCCTGTTACCCAGAGTTTTTTCTCGTCTTCATCAATCAGGTGCAGCTCCACGTAGCCGGGAGCAGTGATTTCGTACTGGATTTCAAAATGATCGCCTTTGTTATCAACAGAGTTGATATAAAGTCTCGGAGGTCTACTGGAGGTAGAATATTGTGCCAGGGCGGTTTCACCAGCTCCTAGAATCAGGAGCAAAACTAATCCCAAAAGCCGGATGACAGAGATTTTCATAAATTACAAATTAAGATTTTTCGGCAGGGTTGACAACTTACTTTTGGTACAGAACCTACCTTTTCCTCCATGCGCAGCTACCCGCCTTTATACTATCCAAGCCAGTTGCGGGATTCCAGCCACTGAATGATGGTCTCTGTGGCTCCTGCGCCTTGGGAAACATATGCTGTATTGATACGTCCGCATTCCTGTCGTAGTTCTTCTTGCTCCAGAAACGCCCGGAGTTGCTTTGCAAGTTCTGCAGCATTCGATACGGACATACAACTCCCTTTGGCCATGAGGTCCACGGCTTCGGGAAACCTATCATATCGCGGACCGATCAATATTGGATTTCCAAACACGGCAGCCTCCAGAATGTTGTGCAGGCCCTTGCCAAAAGCACCACCAATGTAGGCCACATCGCCATAGGCATACAGGTGAGAGAGCATACCGATCCGATCAATCCACAGGATCTGATGTTGGTGGGAAATTTGGTCTATGTCTCTGTACCGGATGGCCCATTCTTCCATCTCCTTCACCCTCAGATCAATGGCTTCGATGTGAATGTCATGAGGGGCAATGATGAGACAGGGGCGCTGAGCTTCGGGCAGTTTCAGCCAGGCCTGCAGAACGACCTCCTCGTCGCGGGGCCAGGTGCTGCCTGCTACGAGACATTTTCGGCCGTCGAGCCATTCGGCGATGTCAGGAAATCCGGACCATTGGTCTTTGTTGGCTGTGACGCGGTCAAAGCGGGTATCCCAACTGACCGATACAGAGGGGTGGCCGATCGATGTCAGTAAGTCAGCTGAAGCATCATCCTGTGTGAAAATATGTGCAAACCGGAGGTAGGACTGTTGGAAAATCGGTTTCAATGGCCAGCGGAAAGAAGCTGATTGCGGATTGGGGCGCGCGGCAATCAGGATCAGGGGCACAGTGGCGCTCTCACAGGCAGACAAAAAATTGTACCACAGCTCATATTTGATAAACACGGCAAATGCTGGCTTCACAATTTCAAGAAAGTGGCGGGCATTGGCAGGTGTGTCGAGAGGGAGATAGGCGACGTGGTGGGCTTTGGGATAATTATGACGGATCTCGTACCCGGATGCAGAAAAGAATGTAATGAGCAGGCGACATTCAGGATGATTGTCATAGAGATAATCGATCAGGTTGCGGGCCTGTTCAAATTCGCCCAGCGATGCACAGTGAAACCAAATCCATCTGGCATCTCTGTCCTTTGTGGCCGCTTTCAGTTGATGTTTCCAGTTTTTCCGCCCCGACAACCATGCCTTTGCCTTGGAATCACGCAGGGACTTCAGTCGGATACCCAGGCCATAGATTCTGATCAGTCCTGTATAGAGCTGTTGGAGGATCATCATGAGGCAAATAGGTGAAATCTATTAGTAATAATAGGTCCCTGGAGCGCGGCCATACAAAGGAAACACCCAGCTGATACGTAGGCCTGTAAGGAGATCTATGAACCCCTGATCGAAGGGCCGCCCGGTGTCAAACTGAATGCTTCGCTGCCCGAAGGTAAAGGATTGGGAAAAATCAAGGCCGATACTGAGATTGAGATAGCCTTTGTTGTCAAAGTAGGTATAGCCGATGGCTTGGCGAAGCCCAAAGCCCGCCGTCAGGCGATCGTAACCTTTTCGGTAATCGCCTGTAATCTGGGCGACATCATCGTCGTATGACTGGAAAGCCAGGCGGTGGCTGAGATACTGGGCACCGACTTCGATGAAGATCCCGGAGTTGCGGTTATGTTTGGGATAGACCGGGATAATCTTTCCGATGGAAACGGGAACCAGCCAACCGGTGGCATTGATGCGGTAATCAGTGAGCAGCCCTTCATTGCCAATCAACAGGCCGCCGGTATCCAGAATGTGGCGCAGCACATCGGTTTCATTCACCGCATCGCCAAAGAGAACCTGAACACCTCCCGTCAAATACCAATTAGACCGGAATTTTACGCCCCCTTGCATTCCCATGAGCGTGGCAAATTCATACCGATCTCCCCAGTCACCAGTGGGAATGCCTCCCCTAAAACACACCTCCAGCAGGCCCATTTGGATGGAAGAATCTGCGATGCTTTGTTGAGCCTTGGCAGGCAAAATGGCTCCAAAGAGCAAAAAAAGAAGCAGGGATAATTTTTGCGCCATGATTTCAGTTGTAAGAGGGCGTGTAAGTTAGGATTGAAAGACGAGGGAAAAAATGCGAACTCGGAAGTGGGTTCAGACACCTGGATGACCGCTCAAACCTGCAAAGTTTCCATTGGGCGCAGGAGTGTTTCGGGTAGAAGAAAAGTTCCTACTTTTGTTTTCGTCAAAGAGAAAATAACTTCCGCATTTGAAAAAATTCCCTTTGCCCTCCTAATGTTTTCTGTGCCACTGGCACATCGTTCTCTGGATCATGTAATCTGAGATACAACGGGCATTGTATCTGAAAGGTGGGCATCACTGATTCACCTGAGATTTGCCTCTGCCGTGTCATGTTCATTGTGGCAGGCAATACCCTTAATGAATTGTCTTGAAATCTTTTTTACAACCAAAATTAGCTGAAGATGAAAGTTGCTGTCGTTGGAACTGGCTACGTAGGTCTGGTAACGGGGACCTGTTTTGCCGAAGCCGGTAACGATGTCCTGTGTGTGGATAACAACCAGGAAAAACTGGCCAAATTAAGAGCCGGTCAGGTGCCGATTTATGAACCCGGCCTCGAAAATCTTTTTGAGCGTAACACTTCTGAAGGGCGCCTCAATTTTACCGACTCTCTGGCTGATGCAGTAGAATTTGCTGACATCATCTTCCTTGCTCTGCCTACTCCTCCCACCGAAGACGGTTCTGCTGACCTCAAATATGTGCTCGGTGTAGCACATGAAATCGGTCAGTTAATTACCGACTACCGCGTGGTGGTAAATAAGTCCACTGTACCGGTGGGTACCGCTGACAAAGTACGGGAGGCGATCGCCTCTCAAACCGATATCGAGTTTGACGTAGTGTCCAACCCGGAATTTCTTCGCGAAGGATTTGCCGTCGAAGACTTCATGAAGCCTGAGCGCATCGTGATTGGTTCCCGCTCCGAACGTGCTTCTGAGATGATGAAGCGCCTGTATAAGGCATTCGTCATGAGCGGAAACCCGATCATCATGATGGACGAGCGCTCTGCTGAGGTAACCAAATATGCCTCCAACTCTTTCCTCGCTGCCAAAATCTCTTTCATGAACGAGATGGCCAATCTTTGCGAGAAAGTAGGTGCCGACGTGGACAATGTACGACGCGGTATGGGCACAGACAGCCGTATTGGCAAGCGATTCCTCTTCCCGGGTGTGGGATACGGGGGGTCATGCTTCCCCAAAGATGTGTCTGCACTGTTCAAAACCTCACAGGAATTCACCTATGATTTCAAGATCCTCAGCTCTGTCATGGAGGTGAATGAAATCCAGAAAGGGGTGCTGGTTGACAAAATCATCGCCAAGTATGGTACCGACCTCAGCGGCAAAACCTTTGCCATGTGGGGGCTGGCATTCAAGCCCAACACAGATGATATCCGCGAAGCCCCGGCACTCGTGATCATCAAGCGCCTGACCGAAATGGGAGCCCAAGTGGTGGCTTACGATCCGGAGGCCATGGAATCGGTGCAGAAATACACCAACCTGGAGTTGACCTACGGTGCTAATATTTACGATGCCGTTCAGGGAGCAGACGCCCTCATCATTGTGACGGAGTGGAATGAATTCCGCAACCCAGATTTCGATCGTGTGAAAGCCGGTCTGAAAGAAAACATCATTTTTGATGGCCGCAATGTGTACGACCTCGAAGCCATGGAGAGCCAGAAATTCACCTATCACTCCATCGGTCGCAAAAGTATTTACGCA
>CAZLKP010000390.1:0-4480 GCA_964560095.1 uncultured Bacteroidia bacterium | reverse complement strand
GGAGAAGTATGAAGAAATGGAGTACTTCGACGTGCGTTTCGCCGGATACTTCAAAAAAATTCAGAAAACAATCGTACGTGATACCGTTGTGAAAAAAGGTCTTCGCCTTGACGGGCGAGCCACCACAGACATTCGCCCGATTGACGTAAGAGTGGGATTACTCCCCCGTTCTCACGGTTCTGCCGTGTTTACTCGAGGGGAAACCCAGGCCATGTGTACAGCAACCCTCGGTACCAAGTTTGATGAGCAAACTATCGACACGGCTACCTTTCAAGGGTCTAAGCGCTTTATGCTGCAATACCAGTTTCCCGGATTCTCCACCGGTGAGGTGAAGCCCAACCGTGGTCCCGCCCGCCGGGAAGTAGGTCACGGAAACCTGGCTGAGCGTGCGATCAAGCCAGTTATACCTGCTGATTCTGCCTACACCATCCGTGTGCATTCTCTTGTTACCGAATCTAATGGTTCCAGCTCCATGGCTTCTGTATGTGGTGGCGTACTGTCGCTGATGGATGCCGGTATTCCGCTTATGCAGCCAGTATCCGGGATCGCAATGGGACTCATTACCACAGAAGATGGCTATGCGGTCTTGTCTGATATCCTCGGTGATGAAGACTTCCTTGGTGATATGGACTTCAAAGTAGCAGGTACACCCAATGGGCTTACCGCTTGTCAGATGGATATCAAGATTCGTGGGTTGTCCTATGAAATTCTTGAGAACGCCCTGGAACAGTCCAAAGCTGGTCGGAAGCATATCATGGATGAAATGCTGAAAGTGCTGCCGGAACCCCGCAAAGAGGTTTCCCGTTACGCACCACGTTTCTTCATCATGGAAGTGCCCCACGATATGTTTGGCACGGTGATCGGTCCTGGAGGAAAGATCATTCAGGAAATTCAAAAGGTGACAGGTGCCCAGATCAACCTGGAAGAAGGGACTGGAAATGTTGGTACAGCAACCATCTCTGCTACCAACGCTGATGCCGTCGAAGATGCTGCCCGCATGATCAAGGAACTCATCCAGGCGCCTGAGGTCGGAGAGGTTTACACGGCAAAAGTGAAATCTATCCAAGAATATGGAGCATTTGTAGAGTTTCTGCCTGGAAAGGAAGGATTGCTTCACATCTCAGAAATTACCTGGGAGCGCCTGCCAAGTATGGAAGGTGTCTTCGAAGTCGGAGACGAAATTCAGATTCAGTTGGTTGGTGTCGATGAGCGCTCCGGAAAATTCAGGCTGAGCGCCAAGGTACTCAAGCCGAAGCCAGAGGGCTACGAAGAGCGCCCACCACGTGGTGACAGAGGCAACCGCGGTGATCGCCCCAGAGGAAATCGCCCTCGTGGTGACCGTCCACCGAGAAGAGATCGGGATTAAGGAACTATTTGCATCCAAGATATACAGAGGCTGTCCGAATGGATGGCCTCTTTTTCGTGGGTTTTGTAGGGGCACGTAAGATCCATCATCAGTTCCATCTAAAATTCTTCTTTTCGCCTCTGGTCTGCCAAGATGGCTTTGGTATATTTGGCCTTGGGGAATCATTTTCCTTATCCAACTGTTTCTACCACCATTCCACCCATACCCATGAACATTCTTATCACCGGCGGCGCAGGTTTTATTGGTTCTCATCTCGCAGATGCGCTCTTGGCCAAAGGCTATCATGTCAAAGCCCTGGATAATCTCGTGACAGGTCGGCTCGCTAATCTGGACCACTTGTCTGACCATCCCGATTTTGAGTTTGTCAAAGGTGACGTGACCGATGCAGTAGCGATGGAGCCCCTCATAGCGTGGTGTGACCATTGTTACCACATGGCAGCCCCCGTGGGGGTGAGGTACGTCATGGATCACCCGGTGCGCACCATTCTGGACAATGTGCGTGGCATTGATGTGGTCCTGTCTCTCGTACATCAATACAATAAACGCGTGCTGGTGGCCTCCACCTCTGAAGTGTATGGACGGAGCCTGGACAAACTGGACCCGACTGGTCATGCGAAGCTTAAAGAAGATGACTATCGCGTAGAAGGCTCCACCCGCAACCACCGCTGGGCCTATGCCAATACCAAAGCGATGGACGAGTTCCTGTCATTTGCCTATCACAAAGAATATGGCACGGAGGTGGTCATTGCTCGCTTTTTTAACACCGTAGGTCCCCGGCAGCTGTTCAACTACGGCATGGTGATTCCCAATTTTGTGTCCAAGGCACTGGCCGGCGAAGATGTGCTGATTTTTGGGACGGGGAACCAAAAGCGTAGCTTCATGCACGTGAAGGATGCTGTGCGTGCCGTGACAGCGCTCATGCTCACAGGGAAAGGAGTCGGGGAGGAGTTCAATGTCGGCAATCCGATCGAAATCACGATGAATGACCTCGCTCAAAAGGTGATCGAAATCACAGGTAGCTCATCCAACATTGTGCACAAATCCTACGAGGAAGTATATGGCCCGGGCTTCGAAGACATGAACCGCCGTACGGCGGACATCACCAAGTTGCAAGAGACCCTGGGTTTTGAGCTGGAGCATACCCTGGAAACCATCCTGGATGATGTGATTGGGTATTACCGCGAGAAGGTGAAGGTTTGATCAGCAGTCCTATCACTTATTTAGCTTCAGTACATGATAGGCATTGATAAACTCTGAGCAGGACCACGCCTGAAAGGCTTTTCCCATCGGCTTGCCGGTCTTGCCATGTACCCATTCATTGAATTCCCACTCGTGTGACACACCTTCCCGGTTGATGTGGGCAAGCTTCGCAAACTCCTTGAGCGCAAGATCCCGGAAGCCTAGCTTATAGATATAGCGCACCCATTGTGCGCCTACAAATGGCCAGATGCCGCCATTGTGGTAGTGGTCAGGCAGATTGAGCAGGTTCACCGTGTAGTAGTTTCGCCAGCCTGGATCACCGGCCTGCACCGGCGGGTAAAGATTCACCACTGGATGGGGTTCATTCACGCCGACACCCCACATAAAGCGGAACGCCTTCTGAGCTTTGTCAAAATCCATCACGTCCAGCAGAAAAGCGAGGATATTCGCAAGCACATCACAGCGCCAGTCAAAGTCGAACGGTGTCACTTGGGCAATCAGGTAGTGCGTATCACCGAGAGAAGACTGCTTGTCGTAGAAGGCGTAATCATCGGATGACTTGGAGGTTGATGGCCAGAATTTGTGCAAAATGCTTGATTTGATGGCGGAGGCCCAGCGCAGGTAATCTCCGGCCATTTTCCATTCGCCCAGCAATTCTAGCATTCGTCCATAACAGACATTGGCCCGGTACCACAGCACTTCGTCATACAGGACGTGGTAGCTTCGGCCAAACAGATCGGTCCAGTCACCGGCTTCCGGGATTTCCAGCAAGCCATCGTTGTTGGAATCGTGGGCACTGAGCCAGTCCATGATTTTCTGAAGGTGCCCCCGGTAGTGGCGGATAAAATCCAGGTCGCCTCTGGCTTTGGCATATTCAAAACAGGCAATGATGAGCCATATACCGCTGTCAATGGAGCATATTCCGCCTACCCCGGAGTAGTCCGGCACACCTGTTTTGATATGTACGTTGGCTGGCACCTGCCCGGTGAGCGAGATATTGTCGAGTAGTGTCTCGAGGGTGCGGCGCTGGCAAGCCACAATGTCATCATCCTGAATGGGTAGGGATCCAATGACTGTAATCGAGCCGTCACGGCCCCAAACGGAAAAATAGTTTTCATCTGTGCCGCTGGAGTTATTGTCCTCCAGCGAGCAGGCAGAAAACCCCTTTTCTGTGATACAGCGCCGAAGGCCTTCGATGGCTTTGGTGTAGGCAAGGTTCAGGAAATCCCTTTCCTCATCTTTGAGCGTATCGTGACCCATTTCATCCAGCATTTTCTGGATTTCCGGATTCACGGTAGAGGAGTGGTGGGATACTGCCCCATTGGTGGGGGGCTCAACCACGGTTTCAACCACGCCAAAGTATTTGAGCCCTTCCAGGACACCGTCTGCGCACGATTCCTCTGCTCGATACACCTCCAGTCCGACGGTGGCTTCCTGCAGTTCTGGCTGTGCATTGCCCACGACGATGCCTCTGACCCCTTTTTTCAGGAACATCGCGGCATCGTTGCCGGTATCTCCGGCTACCAGGCATTCCCCGCGTGGGATTTCCAGCTTTTTGAGCAGCCAGCTCAGCGCATTGCCTTTGTTGGCATATTTGGGCAGGATATCCAGGTCACGGTCAGAGGAATACACCACGTGTACATCCAGCCCCGCCGATTCCAGTTGGTGTTCCAGATCGGTGATTTGCTGACCATTCATGGCATGAGCATACCAGCTGGATTTGTATTTACTCTGAAACTGAACAGGCTGAAGTGTTGCCTGGAGGTGGTTTTCAATTACTTTATTGGCGACACCCCGGTCCCATCCTTCATCCAGGATATCGTTGAAGCTTTTCAGCACCCGGTTACTCTGGCAGTCAAAAATTCTGGTTCCAACCCCACAGATCATATAATCGGGCTTTGGCATATTCTCTTC
>CAZLKP010000389.1:0-4481 GCA_964560095.1 uncultured Bacteroidia bacterium | reverse complement strand
TGGCCTCGATTTCAGCATCAAGCTGGTAATTAGGGGCACCGTAGGTGAACAGTTGTCCCTGTAGCACGAAGTTGCCCTCTGGCGGATTCGAATCCTGCACATCATAATCAATCACCAGGGTGTCCCCAGGAGCATAAAGATCGGTCAGCTCGTGATCAAAGGTGGTTACCTCCTCGCCCGGGCACCAGCCAGCCCGATCATAGACCCAGGTGCCTCCCTGCGGATAGATGTGGTTGGTGGCGCATTCGTTCCAGACATACCAGGTAAAATCCCGGTTGCCATTGATGTCGAGGTAGTGGTTTCGCGGGCAAAATTCCGCACAATTGGTCGGGCCTCCGAAGCCATGACCGCTGGTGCGGGTCTTGATCCGATATCCGGAAGCCGATGGATCCAGCACTTTGGTGATCGGCTCGCCCCGGGTATTGTTCAGGAGAGAAGCGTAGGAGAATGATCCTCCCCAGAGCTGCTCGATTTTCTTGACTTCCCGAGGTGGCGTGCCCTTGATCATCACAAATGTCAGATCCAGTACTTCCTGATTGTTGCCGGCACGGAGATAGACGTGGTCATGGAGAATGGGCGCATAGTCGGTCACATCGTAGATCCAGGTGCGGCCACTCGGTCCCAGGTTGAGACCAATCCCATACGGGGTGATGAATCTCAGCATTTCGTAATCTACAATGTTGGAAAAATACTGATGATCGTCGCGATAGCGGGTTTGCTCGGCATTCACGAAGAAGGAATCTACCTGTTGCCCTGCGTCGTCGAGCACATAACTGTACAGATTGGCATCCCAGACCACGAGGGTGTCCGTGGGCTGCGTGGGTTGCAGGGGATCGTCATGACGAATGATATAGGACCCACTGGGATTATCGTAAAGAATAAGCTGCGCAGCATGATTGGGAACCGAATCCAGGGAAGAAATGGGATAGATTTGGGTAGTGAATGACCCCTGCTGAAAGGTCATGCGGGGACGGGTGGTCACCGACTCGCGATTCAAAACCAGTTCATCGCTGTTGCGGAATTTCCAGGTCGGTAAGCCCAGCATTATCCCGTCAGCCTGCTGGCCGCTGGCGTCCTCTACAACCGTACCGTTGCCTTCATTCATCGGGTAATATCCAACCAGATTGACATAGTCCGGGTGACCATTATCCACGGTTTTATCCATCCATTCGCGAATCGTGGATTGGCTTAGCGCCTTGTTCCAGATGCGAACTTCATCGATTTTTCCGTTGAATCGACTACCACCCCAGATTCCCAGACGCAGATTGGTCGATCCGGTATTAAGGCTGGAAGCTTCCTGCCCGACAAATTCTCCATCCACAAACATCATCGTAAGCGATCCGGTGTGAACCACTGCGAAATGTCTCCAAGCATTTTTACTACCTGGAACGGTCACGTCAAAGTCGGGGGTGCCCCATCGCTGCACCCGCCAGAGGTTGTCCTGACCCATGGTTCGAAGGGAAAAATCACGACCCACAGATCCAGTGATCCCAGCCTGGAATACGCCTCCACCGTTGAACGCCCGTGTGTACACCCATGCTTCAATGGTTCTGGCATCAGAACCAGTGATCTGAGGGCCCTGGCTCAGATTGACAAGGTCGGTGCTTCCGTTGAAGTCGAGATAGGGATCAGTGCCAGCGATATACATGCCTGAAGCAAAGCCTGCGCTGTCGGCCTGCACATCTGTGCCGGTGCCGGGCTGGTTGTTGTCAAAAGAAAACTTCACCACCAGATTGCTGGTACCGTCCCAGGTGTAGGGGGTGTGAAAGAGGAAATCCTGCCAGCCGGTGGCAGGCATGGCGGTATTCAGAAAGTAGACTTCCGTGAAGTTGCCAGCCAGATACTGATCGGCACTCAGGCTGTCGAAAGACGTTGTATCGATACTGATTCGCAGGTTGCGAATATCGCTGCCCAGGGCGCTCAGGTCGAGCTTAAGGCAGGTGATGTCTCCTGAAGTCATGCCTCCGGCACTGAGTTCAGATGCTGTCCAGAGAAACTGAGATTCGCTGGCTCGCTCGCCCCCTGCCAACACGTAGGAGGCAGTCTGGTCGGCATCTCCGATGACTGACTCAGAGATGCTGGCAGTATCGGAATAAGTCACCTGCTGCTGATTCCGCTGAAAGTAGGTCCAGGTCGGTGCGGTTGTGTAGGAGATCGAATCCGGGGAGCCGCCAGTCACCCAGGAAAACCGGGGATGTGAACGGGCAGTTGAATCCATCACCCCAGCTGAATCAGTGACGACGGTGTAGGTAAGATAATCCCATTCTCCACAGGGAAAGTTGTCCTGGGCTGTTTTTGCATCACACTTCAGGGTGTAATACATCAGGATTTTCTGAAATGACTCTGAAGTATCCGGAAATTGAAACGTGCCACGATAGGGGGCAGAAAATCCCGTCGGGCTGGGATCATCAAAGGTGAATGTCTGAACGACGATGGTGTCTTGGGTCTGGGCTCCGGCATAAGCGGGTAGCATCAGCAAACAGGCAACCAGAAAGCGTAGGGGTTTTGGCATGGGAGAATGTTAGGGAGGCAATGATATCCGCCGCGAAGGCGCAAGGATAAAGACTGTGCGAACTTCATGTATTTTCCTTGGGAGATTGACGAGATTGGCGTCGTCGCGGCAAAAACAAGTGAGAGCAATATATAGATTCTGCTCAATATCTTCCGAAACAAGTCAGTGTTTCACAAAGGACTGCCGCCCCACCAGTAGGCTATCTTCTTCGAGGAGCATCCAGTAGGTACCGGGAGCCAGGTTATTGCGGGAAATCGTCTTCCCGTTTGTTATTGACCCCTTTGTTTTCCTACCGACAGATGCCCTGATCGGAATTTGTGATCCTTGCGTATATCTCTAAAAACCGCATGACTGCACCACCCAATCCTTTTGTCAGAAGCTGTCTTTTTCTGCTCCTGCCATTCCTCCTGATGATCTCTGCCAGCGCCCAGCAGGCAGACTCCATTGGGCTGCAACGTACCAGCCTGTTTGGCCTTCCTATCGCTTTCTACACACCCGAAACCCGCTGGGGAGGAGGCGCAGCCGGTTTGCTGGGATTTCGATTTCGGCAGGACTCTGCCGGGGACAGACCGTCGCAAATCCAATTGGGGTTTGCCTATACCCAGGAAAAGCAGTTTCTGAGCTACCTGCCTTTCACCATTTTTGCCGATAACAACCGCTGGTATTGGTATGGGGAATTGGGATACTATCGCTACACCTATTTTTTCTATGGCATCGGAAATGAAGATCTGATTCCAGATGGGGAGCTGTATGACGTCACTTTTCCCCGAGTGAGAATCCACGGAATGCGGCTGGTTGCGCCCAATCTCTACATGGGTGCCCACTACTGGATGGATGCCTTCCGGATCTCCAATCTTGAGTCAGGTGGATTGCTGGCTGATTCCATGCAGAATATTACTGGTAGGAACGGTGGACTCATCTCCGCCCCGGGCATCATGGCACTGTGGGATGGCCGTGAGGATGTCTTTGCCCCGGAAGCAGGCTACTATCTGGAGGCTTTGTTTCAGGTCAGTGGCAAGGCTACCGGAAGTCCATTCTCCTATACCAGATTCCGATTGGATGGTCGATATTACATACCAGTTTGGTCGGAAAAGCATCATGTACTGGCTCTGCAGGGATATGTAGAACTGACCACTGGAGATCCCCCGTTCAATGCGCTAGCTTTACTTGGCGGTACCCGGCTTCTAAGAGGCTATTATGAGGGCAGATATCGGGACAACAACCTGCTTATGGCTCAGGCAGAGTATCGGTTTCCGCTGTTCTGGCGGGTGGGTATGACGACTTTCGGCGGAGTGGGAACGGTGTTCCCTTCATGGAATAAGCGATCGGGAGAATACCTGCGCGTGTCGGGCGGAGCAGGGCTGCGAATCAGAATCAGCGATCAGGATCGGGTAAATATCCGGCTGGATGCTGCGTTTGGCCCGAATAACTCCGGCTATTACGTGACAGTTGGGGAGGTGTTTTAACCCTCAACAAAATTATCAAGATCCAGGGTCCAGTCGTACCCAGAATAGCTAATGCCCGGATTGGCCGTTTCCGAAATCAGGCCAAAGGATTGCAAAATGCGAATGATCCCGTCTTCTCCGCCAAAATCAGCGCGAAACCAGTTCATCAAGGTCGTCACTTCCACCTCACCTTCCGATTCACGCCAGATGGTAGTTTGAGAAAGATATTGCTTCGCGCGATGCTGGAGCTGTGCATTGATTCGCTCAGCCTCATAGATTTCCACCGGCGGACAAGCCGCCGCACCACAGTTCAATGCAAAGTGAATCCGCCAATCCACTTCTTCCACCCGCATGTCTTTTTCGAAGTCACCAACAAAGACTTTGTTCAGATAGCCCAGGCTCAATTTCACTTTAGACCGCCGCAGTATTCCATGCTCCATGTCATCAAAGCTCAGCACCTGCCCGGCAACGGTCACCCGAGGCTTGGAAAAAAATTCTCCCCGATCTTCATATAACGTCGGATC
>CAZLKP010000388.1:2920-4504 GCA_964560095.1 uncultured Bacteroidia bacterium | reverse complement strand
TGTCTGGCCTCAACTTCTCTCATGTTACTAAAAGATCCCCTTTATTACCATTTTTACCCCATTATCCCATACCCCATTCCTCCTTTACTCTATCACTTCCCCACCAACTGCAAGCCCGCGAATAAATCCATCAGGGCAGCAACGCCCATATGGAGTAAAACGCCGCCCATGATATGCTTGGAACGCAGGGCAATGACGCCCAGAATCCAGCCGCCAAATATAGAACCTATGGTTTCTCCCAAAGGTTTAGCAAAATGCCGAAAAGCATAAATTCCGACCATTGGCATGATGGCATGCCGACCCATCGCAGCTACCAGTCCCAGAATAAAAAAGCCCCGGAAAATCACCTCCGTCCAGGTGTAGTCGATCAGATAAATGGGTTCATAGATCAGATATCCCAACCAGATGGGCAAATTGGGTATCCGCGCCATTTTGTCGGGCTGAAAGTTCGGATAAGCCTGTAGAAAATCAGGCAGAAAGGAGGCTCCGGCAATCAGAGGGACCATCAACAAGAGCATCCACAGGTAGGGTTTGGCGTCAAATCCCGAAAGACGGAGGCCGTAAAAATCGCCCAGGCGCTTTCTGTCCACCATTCGATACCAAATCCACAATGGAACAAAAATGGCCAAAACGGAAATCAGATTCCCCGCACACTTGAGAACAAAATATTTCCAATATACATCCTCCACCAACCCACTGGTATAGCGGTAGTAGTAAAAAGCCGCATCCAGTGAGATCAGTAGCAGACCAAAGAGGCTTCTTACCCAGAATTGTCGTTCCTTCCACATCTTCCCCTGCTCATGAAACAAGCCTTGCCACAATACAATCAGGTAATAAGGCACCCCGTAAAATGCCATATAGGCAAGAATCCCCCACTCACTGCCGTAGGTTTTTCGGATCAGCCAATTCTCGCCAGTCGCATGCTCAAACCCGAAATAATTGGCCCCGATGCATATGCCCAGAAACACCAGCACACCCCCATAATAGCCCCAGCTGAAGTCTTCTTTCAGATGATCCTTCAGGTAGGCGATGATCGTGCTCAGGTCACGGGAAGGGGAAAGGGTGGATCTGGTGGAGGGCATGCCGAAAAGCTGCTTTCATGATGGAGATGACGAAGATCGTGTATAATTTTCAAAACACCGATACCATTGGCAGCCCGAACGGGATTCTCTGCGTTATTGATTCAGCAGGAAATGAAAAACCTACTACTACTACTTTTCTGGGGAGTTCCGTTCTGTGGAATGACGCAACAGAACGACTCCCCGGTTATTGTGTTGGGTGATCCGAACAAGGTAACCGAAGACGTCATCACCGTCAACGGCTCCATCCAAACCGCTGTCATCGGAGACCCCGTAGCAGGGGCCAGCATCACCATTGAAGGATTCTCCAACGATATTACCGGCGATGACTTTGGCCATTTCCGCCTGTTTCTCACCCCTGGATCGTATCGGCTTCTGCTGAAAGCGGACGGAGTGCTCGACCAATCTCAACACATTGAAGTATGGCGATCCGGCAGCATCAGCATTGAGATGAGCCTACCATCGCGGGAACTGGAGGAAATCCTGGTTACCGCATACGCTCAGG
>CAZLKP010000388.1:0-2910 GCA_964560095.1 uncultured Bacteroidia bacterium | reverse complement strand
ACCAAAATCGATGATGTTACCGCCGGCGTGGAGCGAATGAGCGTGCAGGACATTGAGATTCAACCGGCCTTCATGGGCGAAGTGGATGTCGTCAAAAGCCTTCAGTGGTTGCCCGGCGTCAGTGCCGTGGGCGAAGGAGCTGCCGGCTTCAATGTGAGAGGGGGGCGCATCGATCAGAATCTCGTTCTGCTGGACGGAGCTCCGATATTCAATCCCACTCACCTCCTGGGTTTTTTCTCATCTGTTCAATCGGATATCGTGGAATCATTTACCCTTTACAAAGGGCAGGTGCCTGCCTATTATGGAGGGCGGGCTGCTTCTGTACTCGATATTCAAACACGTTATGGCAACGCAGATTCTTTGCGGATTCGCGCCGGTCTGGGCGTGGTATCAGCCAGGCTCGCTGTAGAAGGCCCGGTGGGACGTGGCGGTGCCAGTTTTCTGGTCGGGGGAAGAAGCTCCTACTCTGACTGGATGCTTCGACGGGCGGAAGACTACTCAGTGAGGACCAGTAGTGGCAATTTCCAGGATGTGTATGCCGGACTGAGGATCCCGGTCAGCGACAGGCAAATCATCGAAACCTACCTGTACGGGAGCCGGGACCGCTTTCAGTTTTCCAATCAGTTTGGATTTGATTATCAGACAGGTTTGGCCGGAATCCACTGGTATCTGATCCCAAAAGACAATCTCAGCCTGGAAATTACCGGTCATGCCGGGCGGTATGACAGCGATTTTTTTGATCCCTCCGGCTTTGATGCCGGGAGGGCCAGTACCGGCCTGACCTATTACCACGGCCGACAACAGGCACTTTGGACCCCTGGATGGCATACTCTGCGCGTTGGGATGGAACAATCGCTCTATGATATGCTACCCGGCACGCTTGAACCCGAGGGTCTTCAATCCGCCCAGGTTCCAGCTTCTGTACCGGGAGACCGCGGCCTGGAATGGGCATTTTTTGTGGACGATATCTGGGAGCTGTCGGCGGCCTTCTCGGTGGAGGCAGGGCTTCGATACGTCACTTATGCCCAGTTGGGAGAAGCAACCGAATATGTGTACGACCCCGCCCTTCCCAAATCTCCGACTTCTATCATTGACAGCCTCACCTTTGGGCCTTGGGAACCCGTGACGAGGTATGGAGGATGGGAACCCCGAATTTCCTTTCGTTGGAGAATCACAGAAAACACATCTCTCAAGGCCAGCTACAACCGCCTCCAGCAGTTCATTCACCTCATTTCCAACACCGCAGCCCCGACACCGGTAGACCTGTGGCAAACCGCCAATTACCATCTCCTGCCTCAAAAAACCGACCAATATTCCGTCGGTTTGTTCCAGAATTTCGACGCACATCGATGGGAATCATCGGTGGAAGCCTTCTTCAAAGACCAAAACCAGCTGATCGAATACCAGGACTTTGCCTCCCTGCTCACCAATCCCTACCTCGAGACGGATCTGGTAAATGCTGTTGGAATAGCCTACGGTGCCGAAGCAATAGTCCGGAAGAAGCGCGGAAGGCTGACAGGCTGGCTGGGCTATACTTATGCGCGATCATTTGTGAGGACCGTCAGCGAATTTGAAGAGGAGAATGTCAACAACGGAGAATGGTTTCCCGCGCCCTATGATCAACCTCATCAGGTAGACCTTGTCGCCAATCTCAACCTGGGCCGGGGTAGCTTTCTGGGAGTGAATGGAACCTTTCGATCCGGACGGCCATTTTCTGCCCTTGAAACCAGTTTCGAGCAACAAAACACGATCATCCCTCTGTTTTCAGAGAGAAATCAATACAGAATTCCCAATTACTTTCGGATCGATGTGTCAATCGCGCTGGGATCCATTGTAAGCAAATGGGAAGATCAATTGGTGTTTTCCGTGTATAATCTACTTCAACGGCGAAATGCCTATTCCATTTTTTACCAGCGACCATCCAATGCGTTTATTCCCAAAGCCTACCAACTGTCGATGCTGGGGGCCGGTTTTCCCTCCCTAACCTATAATGTTGATTTTTAATCCTATCCCTGTTCAGACTTATTCGCCATGACCATGCCCCGGATATCCATCATTCTTCCTGTTCTGATCCTGTCTCTGTCGGGATGTATCGAGCCGATCGAAGTTGAGACAGATCGGGCCGACCGCACCGTCGTGATTTCCGGATATGTCACAGACAGCCCTGGGCCTCATTATGTAACGATTACCCGCACATCCGAAAAAGAGCAGATTTCCGAACCGGAATCCGGAGCCCTGGTGATTCTGGTGGATGAAGATGGGAACCGTGAAGCCCTCAACGAAGAAGAAAAAGGGCGTTATGTGCATCAGGGAACAGTGGTAAAACCCGAACCCGGAAAAGCCTACCATCTGGACATTGTGCTCGCCAGTGGGAGCCGATATGGCACCCACCCCGATCGAATGCCCATGCAGGTGGGACAAGACTCCGCCTGGTACCGCATGAGCACCAGAAATGGATTTCCGGTTCTGACTGTCCTGGCTCAAAGCAGGCTTCCCGAAGCCGAAGAGCCCTTGTTCCTGCGCTGGATCGTCGAAGAGGTCTATCAGTTTTCTCCTGTGGATTTTCCCGATCCGTTTAACAGGATTCCTCCTCCCTGTTACGTCTTTGATTGGGTAGACCCGCAGCGGATCAGCCTCTACGACGGGTCGAGGTTCAGGACCACCCTGATTCAGGAGCAGCAGGTGGCTGTCCGCGAATTTGACGACACCTTTCGGGAGCGTCACTTCTACAATGTATATCAGCAATCGCTGAGTGAGCGTGCGTTTCGATACTGGGAGCGGGTAGATATTGTGACCAATCAATCCGGATCCATTTTTGATGTGCCGCCCGCACCTGTGCAGGGCAATGCATTCCGGGAAGGCCGTGAACATGAGCAGGTGCTGGGATACTTTGCTGCCGTGAAGCAGGAC
>CAZLKP010000387.1:0-4516 GCA_964560095.1 uncultured Bacteroidia bacterium | reverse complement strand
CATCGCAGCAGTTCCAAAATCTACAGGATCAGTTGTCTTGGCCAGCAGCACCCAGTTGTGACCCATGGCTTCCTTGGCCATTTTGCCTACATGGTTGAGCGTAAGTGTTACCTCCTGACCTTCATAAGCTTCCAGGCGATCTTTGTTGTATTCCATCAGGTCGGTGCCTTCGATGATCAACTCGACAGAAGCAGGGATTTCAGGTGCAGCGGCCTCTTCCTGAGCTGCATCAGCCTCTGAGGAAGAATCAGAAGAAGATTCTCCCCCTCCACAGGCGAGAATCATGGACGTGGATAAAGCAAGTATCCAGACAAAAATTCGGGACATGTTCATTGATAAGATGATTGAGATTGGTTGACGATAAGTAAGCGCACGCAAAACTACTGATATGTGCCAGATGTTTTCATATGATTTTTCGCAGTTATATCCCAGAAAGCGGGGGGAGAAGAATATCGAATCAGTAACCGGGAACAAAGGATCATTTCCTGTTCTCATTCTCCAGGGTTTGTTTGACGACTTCTCCCAACAGATCAGCGGCTTCGGGTTTCATGCGAAACCACATCTCCGGCTCAATGAGTTCCAGCTCCATGATGGCAAGATTGCCATGATTATCCCGGATGATATCTACTCGGGCATAAGCAGGCAAGGGATCGACAGCGCCAATGGCTCGTTCGGCAAAGCCAATTTCATCCTGTGCTGGCTCATACGGATATATAGAACCCCCCCAGTCATCCTGCACTCTGAAATCTCCAGCCTTGGCGACCTTCCTCACAGCATGGGTATAGGTGCCCCCGATCACTATGAGCGACAGCTCGCCTATTTCCAACACAGAGCGTTGGAAGGATTGCAGCATAAATGCCTCTGATCGGTTGAGGTTGCGGTAGCGCGATTCGTAGTCAGAAAGGCTATCTGCTTTCATCCGAAATGTGTTTTTGGCAGCTCCCGAAACACACGGCTTCAGAATCATTTCTTCCCACCCACAGGCTTCCTGCAGATCTTTGAGACTACGAGCGTCGTTAGCCTCCATAAATATGGTTTCAGGAATGTTGACCCCTTTGTTTTTCAGATCACGCAGATAATGCTTATCCATGTTCCAGCGAATGGTTTCCACCGGATTGATCGTCCGGGTCAATTGTTCCACCGACCGCATCCATGTTTGAAATGCCGAAAAGCGATCAAAGTAATCCCAGGTAGTTCGAAACAAGGCCAGGCCTGTGTCGCTCCAATTGACAGTGGGGTCTGCCCAGTTGACGCGTTTTACCCGCAACCCTCTTCTGGTAAGTGCCTCGGTGACCAGTTGGTCTTCTTCAAGAACGTTTTGGATGTAGGGGGTCAGGTGTTTGGGAGCCAGATATCTCTCCTCGGTCAACAGCAAAATATCGAAGGCTTTCTCCATGCTGCAAACTTAGGGAAAGTGAAGAAGTGCTGCCGCCAGAAATGGTTAAAAAAGCAAAAGCGATTCGGGGGCCCTGGCTTCCATCGCTTTTGTCGTCAGCGCAGATATGTAAATCAGGCTCCCTGTGCTGTATCTGTTCCCCAAACAATGTTTCTTTCCTTATCCCTCTATCTCTTTATCCCCTTTCCCTCCTCACACAATTCCGTGAGGACACCAAAGGTGGACTTCGGATGTAAAAATGCGATGTTGAGGCCTTCTGCACCTGGGCGGGGCACTTTGTCGATGAGGCGGACGCCTTTTTCTTCAGCTTTGTCGAGCGATTGCTGGACCCCATCCACGGCAAATGCCAGGTGGTGGAGCCCTGGGCCGTGCTTCTCAATGAATTTGGCCACCGTTCCGTCGGGGGAGGTGGATTCGAGAAGTTCAATCTTGGTTTGCCCTGCCTGGAAAAAGGCAGTTTTGACCTTTTGGTCTTCTACGACTTCGGTTTTGTAGCAAGGAATTCCCAGCACGTCTTCATAAAACCGGATGGCTTCATCCAGGTCTTTGACGGCGATCCCAATGTGTTCGATGTGAGAAATATTCATATTCGGGTGTGAGTGAATAAGCCATTGTGAATGTTATCCGGATCGTAGGGGATTCGGCATGACTTAGACATGGATAAAGTGAGACTTTTTGAAGAAAGACAAATGATTATTGTCAACCAGGTAGAATAATTGCGCTTGCTAAAATGATTTGTTGTGGCCAAAGCAAGGTTTCCTGCTTAGCGTGACACCAAATAATCGGACCTATTCACGCACGAAAGGGTGGTTGCAGGAAATGATGATGCTTGATTTCAGGGATCTTGGGGAAATTATCACTCACATTCCAGGTTTGCCAGAAATACGCATGATCGATTTTTCCCGGAAGCGCCTTGATTTTTTTAAGACCCGTTGTGTAGCGGTACACCTCAGGATCCCCCAAACACCTTCCGGTACACCGGCTTTCTCCAAGCAAATTGCATCCACAAGACAGGGTAGAGGAATGGATCCGGCAACCAGGTCGGCCCCGCATATCGAATATCGTCGATGATGTCGCAGTGGCTCTTATCCACCTGTTTCACAATATGACGGTGCTCCCATTTGTTCAAGAACCACGGCAACTTCGTTCCACGATCCACAAACCAGCTTTGCTGTTCGTCAGACCCATGATCCACAATTTCGCTGATCCAGTCCTGAGCCGACATAAAGGGAAGGGACAGCCGCAGGTGGACAATGTCTCCGGTTTCCGACCCATCGAACCTCACCAGGTCCACCTGCGCACCGGGAGGCGTCAACTGCTCAAACAGCCCCCGATTAAATCCACGGATAATGTCCTGATGATGGCCTGAGACGCGTGTCGATAGGATCAATTTCATATACATATATAAATGCAACCTTAGCGGCTTGGGAAAAGTTTAGGTAAATTGAAGCTATTACAAAACCTGGATCTATCCATATTATGAAGTCCATGCTGATATGCCTGCTGCTCCTATTTCCTTTTTCCGGAGACTGGACCCTCGAAAAACAGACCGAAGGCATCCAGGTTTTTTCCCGACCGGTACCTGGCGAAACCCTCAAGGCCACGCGCTCAGTAGTCACGGTATCGGTGTCAGTTAATCGGATGCTTCAGCTGATCACAGATCCCAATGAAAGTATTCACTGGATGGACCGGGTGGAATCAGCCAGAATCATCCATAGGGAAAGCGAATCCCTCTTCTGGGTTCATAATCATATTTCGCTTCCCTGGCCCCTGGACGACAGGGACCTTGTGGCCCGGGTGGAAATTACCCGTGAAGGTGGAACGATAACGGTCAGCCTCACCAACGATCCGGATGCCCACCCGGAGCAGGAATCTGTGGTTCGCATGCCCAAATATGCCGGTACCTGGACCCTTGAGTCTGTGGGACAAGGAAAGACACGCGTGATCTGCGAAAACTTTTCCGATGTGGGAGGAAGCATCCCCGACTGGCTGAAAAGTGGCGTGGTAGATTCTGCTATTCTGACCATGAAAAACCTGAAGGAATACATTGGCGATTAATCGTCAGACTCAGCATTCCCCTTTTTTTTGAGGGGAAGCTTTTTCTTCAGTGGCGGCGGTTTGGGGGCGGCGGTTTCTTCTTCATCCAAAGAATCCTTCGACTTCTTCTTTAGGGGTATCTCCCCCTTCAGGGGGGGAGGTTTGGGTTTATCTTCCTTCTGGCTTCCTTCGGCTGATTTCTTTTTGATGGGCAGCTTTCCCTTCAAAGGGGGCGGAGAAGCCTTCTTATCACCTTCCCCAGATGTAGAGGAAGCAGTAGATAGCTTTTTTTTCTTGAGAAGCGGTGCTTTTCCTGATCCCTCGGAGGTGGATTTCCCAGACGGCTTCAATCCCGGTTTTTCCTTTTTCGCCGGCTTGGGCACGAGCGCTTCCGGTAGTGGAAACTGAAGACGAGTTGGGTTGAACAGAAACTTTTTGTGCTGATCAAAAGAGGTCTCTCCCATCTCAGTGAATAAACGCTCCAGGTTCTGGTATTCCTCTGGTCTGGCTTGCTGCCAGGCCTTAGCGAAGATGCGCTTGCGATGGAGAAAGTCAGTAAAGGAGTTAGCCAACAGTAGAAACGATTAATGATCAGGCAAATAAAGGGATGGAGGAAGCAGCAGCAAAAGAAAGGGCCATGCCATAAGGGTGAGGAAAAAGAAGAGATTTCGCTGAGCCAGGAAGATGAAACTTCCAACTCTCAATTCCCATAGTTCAATCTCTTCCAAATCTCATCTTTGAGTTCTTCCAGGCCTTCCTGGGTGATAGAAGAGAAATACAGATGTGGTAGATCTTTGAGTGAGGCAGATATTTCCGCCTTCAGCTCTTCATCTACCATGTCAGATTTACTCAGGGCCAGGATCCGGGGCGTGGCGATTAGTTCAGGATTGTACTGTTTGAGCTCTCTGAGCAAAATGTAAAATTGCTCAAGAATATCATCGGTATCTACCGGCACAAGAAACAGCAGCAGGCTGTTGCGCTCAATATGGCGCAAGAACTGAGTTCCCAGCCCACGTCCTTCGGCAGCCCCTTCAATGATACCGGGAATGTAGGCATGCCAGACACACACTGGAAGCAATGCCA
>CAZLKP010000386.1:0-4529 GCA_964560095.1 uncultured Bacteroidia bacterium | reverse complement strand
ACGCAGGATTCACTCCTGCAAGGGAATTCAGGATATGGCCGTCCCTACACAGAAAAAAACAACGCTTAAATTGAAATATTTTCTCAAAGAATTGAGATGGATTTTCCATGTCTGGCTGATGCCTTCGCCAACTCAAGGATACGTACCACATGGCGGCCTTCCCCACCGCTGACATAGGCTGTTTTCCCATGCTTGATCGCCGCTGCGATCTGTTCATAGTAAGTCGGATAATGGCCCGCCAGCATCTCTATGGGGGACGTCCGGAAGCTGCCTTCGGCCGGCAGACTCAGCAATGCTTTGCCACTCTTCTCTTTGCCCCATCCCTCGCCTCCAGGCGTTTTTCCCGCTGCCAAGGCGGCTTCCTGCGGATCCTGTCCCCATGTCATTAGGCTGCCCGATTCGCCCAGAAGTTCGTACTTGGGGCGATCTCCACATACCAGATACCCTGCCTCCAGCACGACCTTCAGCTCCGGATAGCTCATCACAAGTTGAAAGTGATCCGCCACTTTGCTGCCGGTTCTTTGAGCTCGCAAATCTCCCCATACCCATTCCGGCATCCCAAACAACAGCAGTGCCTGATCGATCAAGTGGGAACCCAGATTGTACAGAATTCCGGTTCCAGGGCGATCTTCCTCTTTCCACGAATCCCGGATCTCTGTCCGATAACGATCGTAACGAGCCGTGTACTGCACCAGATGGCCAACTTTTTTTTGCTCCAGGGCTTGTCGAATGGTCAGAAAATCACTGTCCCAGCGGCGATTCTGGAACACACTCAATACCAAATTTCTCTCCTCCGCCAGAGCGATCAACCGATCGGCTTCTTCGACCTTCACCGTGAATGCCTTTTCCACCACCACATGCTTGCCAGCCAACAGGGCTTTTTCTGCATATTCCGCATGGGTAAACTCCGGCGTATTGACCACCACAAGCTCAATGGATTCTTCATTGAGCATGAGCTCCAGGCTACGCTCAATGTGGATATCCGGAAGATGGTCTTTCGCATCGGACTTGCTTCGCTGCCATACAGCCACCAACTCAAAATCAGGATTTGCCTTTAGAAGCGGGGCATGGAATACCCGTCCTGACATGCCAAAGGAACACAGGGCGGTTCGAATCGGGGAAGACATAGGCTCAGAATTGGAAATAGATAAATGGCTGCCCGCCATTGTAGGCCTGGCTTTGCATGACAACATACATAACGGCCGCCAAAATAGCAGACTGTGCCACCAGTGGCACCCGCGCAAAGCGACGTTCTAGCCGCTGATCCAGTTCTTCTGGGACAAAATGCAGCACAAACCCCAGCATCATCATCAGAAACACATTGCTGTAGCCGGAAAAAACCTGCCAGGCTACCTCGGGATGGAAGTTGTACCAGATATTGAGGATCATGTCATTGGCCTTTTCAAAAGTCTGTGCGCGGAAATACACCCAGGCCAGACACACAAAGTGAAATGTGAATACCAATCCCACCAGATGGCCCAGAACCTTGGCGCTGATCCACACCCAGCCCTGCATGTACCAGCGGATTTTTATCACTCGTTCCTGAAATGGGGTCAAATGTCCCTGGTTTCCCTGTTCAGCCACCACAGACTCATCCAGTCTATCAAACCAGGCATTGACTTTGGCAGCCATCCACTGCCGGGTGTCCGCGAGCATGCGACTGATCGCGAGCATGCCACCATGCAGGGCGCCCCAGACCACAAATCGCCAGCTCGCTCCGTGCCAGAGCCCTCCCAGAAGCATGGTAATCAGCAGATTCAGGTAGGTACGGAACCGGCCCTTTCGATTTCCCCCCAGGGAAATGTAGAGATAGTCCCGGAGCCAGGTACTCAGGGAAATGTGCCACCTCCGCCAGAATTCGCGAATGCTGGCCGACTGGTAGGGAGCCCGAAAATTGATCGGTAGCCGAAATCCCAGCAACAACCCGATCCCGATGGCGATATCAGAATAGCCAGAAAAATCGCAGTAAATCTGAAGCGCATATCCATACACGGCCATCAGGTTTTCAAATCCGGTGTAAAGGGCCGGTTCTTCAAAAATCTGATCTATAAATCCATGCGCGATGAAATCAGAGATGACCGCTTTTTTAAACAGGCCG
Organism: uncultured Bacteroidia bacterium; assembly: GCA_964560095.1. Classification (GTDB taxonomy): domain Bacteria; phylum Bacteroidota; class Bacteroidia; order J057; family J057; genus JANQTF01. Next base: position 2,431 of record CAZLKP010000386.1, on the reverse strand, counting down.
GTACAGATCAAAAACAGTCCTCGCCCCAGATCCTCCTGGGATACCCGTACATCTGCCCGGATCTGCGGTAAAAATGTGGAAGCACGCACAATGGGCCCGGCCACCAGTTGTGGGAAAAAGCTCACGAAAAACCCAAAATCCATCAGACGCACCAGCGGCTCCAGTTTACCCCGGTAAATGTCGATGGTGTAAGACATTGTCTGGAAGGTGAAAAAGGAAATCCCCACCGGCAGGGCGATGTCGGCAAATGTAATGTCCCCGTCGGTGAGGTTATTCACTGTGCCGATGAGGAAGTTGGTGTATTTGAAAAAAGCCAGCAGGCCCAGATTTACGATTACAGACATGATCAGGAACATGCGCTGGCGGCTAAATTCCCTGTTAGGAGCCACGATCCAGGCGCTTCGTCGGTCCAAGATGGTGAGGGCTATCTCACCCATCAGGCGCAGGGGTTGGATCAAGATCCTACCAGGACCTGACTCAGGAAAAATGGTCTCAACGGTGCCGTTGGTCGATTCGCTGAAGGCTGCCAGGCGCCGCAGATCTACCAATTTGCGCTGCTTACCCAGAATTCTGACGCTGTGATGGGGGACTTCCTCCAACTGGTAGGCATAAATCATGATGCCCAGCAGGTAGTCCACGATGGTGGAAAAAATCAACAGAAGAAAATGAAGGCCATCGCTTTTGTAGTAGAAAAACAGCGAAAAGGCAAGCATATAGATGACCCGCAGCGGCTTCCGGTTGACGAGAAACAGGTATCCTCCCAGAAACAAGATAAACAGCACAAGAAATTCCCAGGTAGGAAACATCATCCGGTGATCCGGATCAAAGACAAAGAGCCTCCGAAGGAGTTCTCCCCAATTATCTGGATGAATAAGTGCGGTATTGTCCATAAGCCTCCATCAGGGCCTGATGCAGGAGATTTCCCTGTAATTCATATCCGGTCTGGGTCAGATGAATCCCATCGGGCTGAGCCAGGCCGTTCTGTTGCCATGTATAAATAGATCCACTGCCTCCCATTACTCCGAGAAAATCCCAGGCAGCATAGCCTCTGGCCATGGCCAGCTCCAGCAGCGATCCCCTGGCCCTGGACATCTCGGGATTGGGACGGCGGCGCTGTTGTAACGCGTCGGCAGGCGTGGTTAAAAGAACGGAGGTGCCGGGGGCAGCCCGTTTTGCCAGATCGACCATGCGGTCAATCTTGTCGGCAAAGCGATCCGGCTGAAAAGCCGGAGATACCGTTTCATTCGTGCCCAGCGAAATGATCACCAGATCCGGCTTCAGGGTCGCAAGTTGCTCCCAGAACATCTCAGAATCAAGATAGTGATCGACTCTGGCACCGTTGGCCCCGATCGCATGATACAACACGCCCGGCTGATCATCTTTTTCAAGCACCATGCCATAGAGGGTGAGGGACTGTTGCGTTGCCTGATCGTGCATCCCCGTGACGGTAATTCGATTGCGGCTCTCTGGCAGGCGAAGGCTGCTCATGTAGGGATGAAAGCCCCGGCTGGAGAGGTCCAATTGGATGCCCCCGGAGGGCATATTTCGCCTATGAATGGGGACTGAAGGAGCAGAAGCTGGCTCTACTACCAGGCTGGTTCCGGCATAAATCACGGTATTGGTCATGCCATTCCAGTCCATGAGGTTGGCAACCGAACAGCCATATTTCCTGGCAATGAGTGACAATGTTTCTCCTCGCTCAATGCGGTGGGTGGCTGCCACTTCGCCGCTGCTCACAGCAGGCAGAGGCTTGTTTTCGCCAATCCATAAATCGTAGGATCCGGGGCCTTTGTCCGTGAAAAAGGTGACCCTGTTGAAGGAATAATCCAGACCTGTTTCGTTGGGAGCTACTTCTAGCGCCAGTTCAAACCCGGGAGCATAGGTCCGGAGTCCAAAGCCGCTGATGCCAACAGGCGGGTAATTTCTGGTGGAAGAAATCCTTCTGGCGTGCCAGGAGACATTGCTGGTGGAGCGAATGTCGGGAGCGGCGTTGGTGCGGGCCTGGCGGAGCGGAAACACCAGCCCACGACCGGCATTGCCGAAGTGTTGCTGCAGGCTTGTGCGCACTTTCCCGGAAAACCAATCTGCCTGAATGTGAGAATCACCGATATGAACGACAACAACCTGATCTCTCAGGCCAGTTTCAAGGTTGTACAACGCCCAGAAAAAGTGGGCCATGCCTCCGGTGGCATTCCAGAGCTTGTTGGATTCCCAGATGACCGGTGCGTGCATGCCAGGGGCAGCCCTGGTGCCGGCATCCTGAGAACGGGATACCTGGGCATGGACCATGCTGATCTGGAGAAAAACAAGGATACCAGCTAGGAGGAGAAATGAACGAAAATGATGGATCATGAGAAGTGGACAACAGGGCCGTTGCTGTCAGGGTTTGGTTGCAGGAAGATGGCAAAAATGGTACCACCACCTTTACGCC
>CAZLKP010000385.1:0-4533 GCA_964560095.1 uncultured Bacteroidia bacterium | reverse complement strand
CGCTTGCTGCTTTTGGTTCCTTCGACTGAAGATTCCGAAAGTCTAAATCACTTCTGTTATATATCAGGATGTAGTCGATATTTACTAGTATTTTTTTTGAGGGTGCTCCCCCACGGAACCTTGTCATGACATCTCCTAATTCTTATCCTATGAAATGTATTTTATTCCTCGTTTTCCTCCTTATCCTTGTGCTGTCTGTACCAGCTTAGGAAAGACAACCAATGGTTTTCAGATACGAACTTTCCTTAAATGCCCCGGGAGTTATTGGTGCGCGTAGGCTTTTCTGATTCTTTTTAGAAGGAGTAAATGATTCTGTTTCCCCCGTTACGCAAATACCGTTTTTAGATGGGAGATCATGGCTTTAGGATAGGGGGGAATGGCAACGGATAGTTAGGGAATCAGGCTTCAACAAATTCCACATTCAGAGAAAATCAAGATCAGAATGTTTTAATTTTCCTGGGGGACGATAAAAAAAATAGAATCTACTTGATCTTTATTTTCCGCATCCTATTTTTTCCTAGGATTTTCTTCCTGGATGTGAATGGATGAGTTCGGATCTGATTCAGGGTCCGGTATCAATCCTCTGGATTTATTGCCCTACTTTTGCAACCCAGAGAAACCAATTTCGTTTGTCTGGATTGGTCATTTTCTGAATTCGATAACCCTGATTTATGTTTCCAAAATACGATGTCATTGTCGTAGGTGCAGGCCATGCAGGATGCGAAGCGGCTGCTGCTGCAGCCAATATGGGCATGCGCGTGATGCTTGCAACAATGAACATGAACACCATCGCCCAGATGTCTTGTAATCCCGCGATGGGCGGAGTGGCCAAAGGGCAACTCGTTCGGGAAATTGATGCCCTTGGTGGATACTCGGGCATTGTGACAGACAAAACCATGATTCAGTTTCGGATGCTCAATCGCTCCAAAGGTCCCGCCATGTGGAGTCCACGTGCTCAGAGCGATCGAATGCGATTCGCCGAAACCTGGCGGTTGCACCTAGAGCAAATCCCCAATGTTGATTTTTGGCAGGAAATGGTCACCAACCTCGTCATCAAAAATGGCCGTGTGACAGGTGTGGCCACACAGCTGGGGTTGGAAATTCCCGGAAAATCAGTGGTACTCACCAATGGAACTTTTCTGAATGGACTCATCCATATCGGAGAAAAACAGTTTGGAGGAGGCCGCTCTGGAGAGCGCGCCAGCACCGGACTCACCGCTCAGCTAGAATCTCTGGGGTTTGAAAGTGGTCGAATGAAGACAGGTACGCCACCACGAATCGACGGGCGAAGCATTGATTGGGACCAGCTTGAAAAGCAACCAGGTGATGAAAATCCCAGTAAGTTTTCTTTTACCGATACCAAGCCACTTGCCCGGCAGAGACCCTGCCATATCACATACACCAATCCTCAAACTCACGAACTTCTCAAAGAAGGCTTTGATCGGAGTCCCATGTTTAATGGGAGAATTCAAGGCTTGGGCCCGAGATATTGTCCCTCCATCGAAGACAAAATCGATCGATTTGCCGATAGGGATCGGCATCAGTTGTTTCTCGAACCGGAAGGATGGAATACCGTCGAAGTTTATGTCAACGGCTTCTCTTCATCCCTTCCTGAAGATGTGCAGTTCAAAGCGCTCCAGTCCATCCCTGGACTGGAAAATGCCCGGATGTTTCGGCCTGGATATGCCGTAGAATATGATTTCTTCCCACCGACTCAACTCAAGCTTTCCCTGGAAACCCAACTGGTAAAGAATCTCTTTTTCGCTGGACAAATCAACGGAACCACCGGCTATGAAGAAGCTGCTAGCCAGGGACTCATTGCCGGAATCAATGCGGCGATGAAAGTGAAAGACGAGGATCCATTTGTTCTACAGCGGGACCAGGCCTACATCGGTGTTCTTATTGACGACCTGGTGAACAAAGGGACCAAAGAACCCTACCGGATGTTTACCTCTCGGGCAGAATACCGGACTTTGCTTCGGCAAGACAATGCTGATCTCCGACTTACAGAAATTGGCTATAAATTGGGCGTGGCGGGTGCGGATCGATTTCGGAGAATGATGGAAAAGAAAGAGGCCGTGAAGAAAATTACGAAACTGCTTGAGCAAACCTCCGTATCCGGCGATCAACTTGACCGCTATCTCGAATCCATCGGGAGCTCACCACTCAAACAAAAAATGAAAGCCGTGCAAGTGATCACCCGTCCCAAAGTGACGCTTGGTAAAATGGCGCAGGTGGTGCCAGAATTGTCGGAAGGCTTGACTGGTTTTGATCCGGAGTTCAGGGAACAGGCAGAAATTCAATTGAAGTATGCCGGATATATCCAGAAAGAAAAAGATTTGGCTAAAAAAATGATGAGACTAGATACTATTCGAATTCCAGAAGCATTTGACTTTGCTTCCATTGGTTCATTGTCCTCTGAAGCCAGAGAAAAACTGGGACGGATGAAGCCGGCAAGCCTCGGTCAAGCATCGCGAATCTCGGGCGTGTCGCCGGCAGACATTTCTGTACTCATGGTGTACATGGGTCGGTGAAAAATGGCCCTGAGAATGCGATAAAATTCGGCAATTCGGGTAACGGTACATGATAAGGATGCTCTCGCGCCGTTTTTCCTAAGATTTTTTCGTTATTTTTGTTGTGTAAATAATTGATTGTCAATGTATTATTTTATTTTTGGCCTTTTTCAGTAGAAGACCTAATTTCAAACGATTCTCCTGCGAAATTCGTCCGAAATGCGTAGTAAATCACTTTTTTAATTCAATAATTCGTAATAGCTGATGAGCCTACCACCATGACCCCAAAAACGGAAGCTTCAGTCATTCACTATAACACCTGCCCGGTTTGCCAGAGCAAAAATATTTTCCAGGTTTTTTCCTGCAAAGACTACACAGTATCAGGGCAGCAATTTCAAGTTTGGGAATGTGGAGACTGCCAAGTTCGATTCACCCAGGATGTTCCGGATGAATCTGCTATTGGTCCATTCTATCAATCAGAAGAATATATCTCTCATTCCAACACGAGCAAGGGTCTCATCAATCGCCTTTATCAGTGGGTGAGAAATTATACCATCAAAAAGAAGGTTGCCCTGATCCGCAAGCATTCCGGTAAAGAGACCGGGGCCATTCTGGATGTGGGCTGCGGAACCGGAGAGTTTCTGGCCGGAATGAAATCAGCTGGCTGGACAATTCATGGACTGGAGCCAGATGAAGGTGCCAGAAAACAAGCAACCATCACGACCGGGAAACCCATTGGAGAACCGAACGAATTGTTTTCGCTCCAGAAGCAATATGATGTGATCACCATGTGGCACGTGCTGGAGCATGTTCACAAACTTCACGAATACCTGGATCAGTTTCAGGAGTTGCTTGCCAAAGACGGGGTGATTCTAATCGCCGTTCCGAACTACACCTCTAAAGACGCCAGGCATTATGGCGAGCACTGGGCAGCCTACGATGTTCCCCGGCATTTGTATCATTTTTCACCGCGAAGCATGCGCCGACTTTTGGAGGATCACGGTTTTGACGTGACCGATCATTTGCAGATGCCGTTTGACGCTTTCTATGTGAGTATGCTCAGTGAACAGTATAAGACCGGCAACAATCGATTGGTCTCTGCATTCTTGAATGGACTCTCCTCCTGGGACAAAGCGCGTGGTGAAGTGATGAAAGGGAGTTCAGTGTTGTATGTGGTGAATAGAAAACCGTAAACAGATCAACGGTCTTCAGATTCTTTGTTTTGCAGTTGATATTCTGTGAACCAGAACATCCCGATGATCGTTCCAAGCATAATTCCCATTGAGACTCCGACGCCTATCAATTCAGCCCAAGTTTCCCAGGGAAGTTGCCATCCGAGGGCAATCATCACCAGCCCACCAGCGGCCACCAGCCTCATGGATATCCAGTTTGCAAACTTCCAGTTTTCTGGGGTTTTCATGGATCGGGTTGTTCGGTAACCATAAAGCTTGTTGATGGACTTTGGCGGGAACACGATTCCGGCCAAACCAACCAGGAGAAACATGCCACCAACCAAAAAACAAATGGCCATAATCTGTTTATTCTTTAACCTGAGGCATCAAAACAGGTAATTCTGTTCGCCAAACTTCCCAAAAGACACCAAGTGAGTGCGAAAAGTAGGAAGCTTTTTGGTGATAAAGTCGCTGACCCAGGGGGAAATACTCCAGACTGAGTGCTTCCCGATATTGCCCAATGGCCTTGAGCAGATCAGCTTTTCCTCTCACTCTGCCGACAAGGATCGCCTCGGATTGAATTTCCTGTTTCAGGACAAAGAGGTCATGTTCATCTCCAAGAAGGGAAGACAGCCGGTGTAATTCTCTGGACAATGGATCGAGTATTTCGGGCCAGATGAGGTGGAGTAGTTGTATTTGATGCCAGAGATACTTCACACGTTTTCGCCAAACGTGCAGATGATGCGCATCTTTGGTTTTCCGAGCTTTTTTCATGGCTTTTTGTCCACGCCGATATACCCGGTGAATGCTGGACTCGACCCAGGAAAAATCATCTTCGTATTTTTTCC
>CAZLKP010000384.1:0-4539 GCA_964560095.1 uncultured Bacteroidia bacterium | reverse complement strand
CCGCCTGCCGGCGTTGCTGCCGCAGAGCAAACGGCATGGAGGTCACCTCCCTGTGCCCCGACCCCCGGCACGAGCAAAGTTGCCCGGGGTGCGATCTCCCGCACTTCGGCCAGCGCTTCCGCCCTTGTGGCTCCTACCACATATCCGAGTTCTCCGGGCTCCTCTTTGCTCCAGGTCTCACCTTTAGAGAGTACTTCTTTGTACAATGGTTGTCCATCTGGCCCGTGGTGCTGAAAATCGAAGGAACCCGGGTTGGAGGTGAGTGCCAGGAGGAAAACCCATTTTTCGGGAAAGGCCAGAAAGGGCTTCACAGAGTCGGCGCCCATGTAGGGTGCCACCGTGATGGCGTCAAATCCGAAGGCATCGAAAAAGGCCATTGCATATCGGGAGGCCGTGTTGCCAATGTCCCCGCGCTTGGCATCGGCAATGGTAAAAATCTCTTTGGGGATACATTCGAGGGTTTTTTGGAGTGTATCCCAACCTGAAGGCCCCAATGCTTCGTAAAAGGCCAGATTGGGCTTGTAGGCCACTGCGTATGGCGCCGTGGCCTCAATGATCTGGCGATTGAATGCCAACACCGGATCCGGCTCCCTGAGCAGATGAGCCGGGATCCTGGCAGGGTCGGTGTCCAACCCGACACACAAGAATGACTTTTTCGAACGGATCAGCTCAGTAAGTGCGGCAGGAAGCATGAGAAACGGTCTTTTGTATTAGTTTTGCCAAAGATACAGCTTCGGAATTTGTTTCGCCTCATCACATACACCCCGCTGCCAGTCCACCTGGGATTACTGATCGTGATCCCCCTACTGCGACTGCCAACGTTTCATCCGGAGTTTTTCCTGCCAGAAGAATCACAACTCATGGTCACAGCCCGCCAATTGCTCGAGGTTGGGGGAATCTATGAAGGTGCTTGGCACACAGGTCCTCCTGTGATGGTGTGGTTATATGCCGCGTTTGCGGCGGTTTTCGGAAATTCAGCCCTGATGGCCATCCGGGTGTTCACCTGCATCTACATTTACCTGTCTGCCATCGTATTCAACGGGATCCTCGCAGAGAACAAATCTTTCCGGAGAAATGCCGGCCTGATATCCATTCTGTTTGTGATTCTGGTATGCACGCCCTGGTATTCCCAGGAGCTCAACGCCTCCCTGTTTGTCCTGCTACCTGTGGTTCTTACGTTCAGTCAGATCAACCAGTTGGCAGACCGCCATCCTGACAATCGGTGGCGGATGTTTGTAGCAGGAATCTGGATGCTGCTGGCGATCATGGCCTCGTACAAGACGGTGTTTTTGCTGATCGGTGTTTTCCTGGCCTATCTGATTCTCCATAGTTTCCGCTGGAAGGAGTTTATGTCTTTTGGCGCCGGTATGCTGGCTTGTTTCATGGTCATAATCCTGTGGTTGTATCGCGGAGGTGTTTTGGTAGAGTGGTGGCAGCAAGGTGTGTTGTATTATCTCGACTATCTGGGATTTGCGGGAGAATCGTTTTACAGCTACGATGCCTGGAAGACACTCGCGCTGCTGGGAATAAGCTGGGGACCTTTGATGGTCCTAGCACTGGTAGGGTTTATTCATTTCCGACTCAATTTTTATCAACTCGTCAGGAAAGCCCGGTCCACAGAAACCATGATGGCGATTTGGCTGGTGGGTGTCCTCATTGTCCTGTTATTCAAAATTGACCGCCTCATCATGCCGGATTTTATCCTGCTGATTCCTCCACTGGCATTCTATATCGCTCGCACCTTTGATTTTCCCATCATTACCCAATACCGAGTGCCGGTGCTTATCCTTTTGCTGGCCACGCCCCTTTGGCAATACAGTGGCTACCTCGGTATGGTTCTGGAGGCCCAGGCTCCCTGGCTCACACCAAATCAGGAAGAAGTGCTTCGAAACGGCGGTCTGGCTCTCCATACATCGGCATACAGCAAGATACTCCAGGAGATTGAGCAGCTTCCCGATGAGGCGGGAATCTGGGTCATGGGCGACAACCCGGATGTGTATCTGCGCTCGGGCAGGGTTGCTCCTGTGCCTTACACCGACTACCGGATGGCTTTTCACAAACTGGAGGACCTGCCCGGCTACGAAGAGAGCAATCGATCTCGGGGCATTCCTTCCAGCGAATTGTTCCGCAGGTTTCGGCAAGAAGTTCCGGCCATGGTGCTGGATGCAGGAAATAATTTCCCACCTTTACAGCATCGTTTTCCAGGAATCTTCGGACAATTTTCTTCACAATCTGTGGCTTCTTGGACCATTTATCGGTCAGCGGTAGATTAATCCACATGAAATTTGGCGTCGTTACTTTTCCGGGCAGCAACTGCGACCACGACTTGATTTATGCATTGGAAACCAACCTCGGTAGAGAGGTGGTTCCCCTCTGGCACAAGGATCACGACCTGCAGGGCTGTGATTTTATCTTTTTACCAGGTGGTTTTTCTTATGGCGATTACCTTCGGTCCGGAGCTATTGCCAGATTTTCTCCGATCATGGATGAGGTGACCGCCCACGCAGCCAAAGGAGGATATGTGATGGGAATTTGCAATGGTTTTCAAATGCTGACGGAGGCAGGCCTGTTGCCAGGCGCTTTGCTCCACAACACCAGCATGAATTTCATCTGTAAGAATGTGTATCTCAAACCAGTGAGCCCAACGGCACTCCTCACCAAAGGCCTGGAGGATCGCCCATACAACATTCCGGTTGCTCATGGCGAAGGCAACTACTATTGCCTGCCCGAAGAGCTGAAATCGCTCCAGGATAACGATCAGGTCCTCTTTCAGTATTGCGACGAGCATGGAGCGGTCACGGAAGCAGCCAATCCCAACGGCTCCGTGGCCAATATTGCCGGCGTTTGCAATGCCGGAAAAAATGTGTTTGGCATGATGCCGCACCCGGAGCGGGCAGCTGACGCCTTGCTCGGCAACCTGGATGGAAAAGCCATTCTGGAAATGGTCGGGTAAACACATGCCGAATGCACCCACAATACCGGATTGGAGCGAATGGTCCCGATCCGGTTTCTTTGTATTATTATCTGAAAGGAATCATCCATGTTTCGCAAAAATCCAGAATAACCTGTATCTTTGTTTGAGATTGGAATTATTTTACTCCTGGCTTTTTTGAAATTCTGAGGAAATGTCATTACCCCGCATCCCTTCCCCCTTTGGGATTGTCCTCATTGTGCTTGTGTTTCTGGCCCCTGCTCCCACCATGGCAGAAGGTCTGGAAAAGCTTATCAATGAACGATTCGCAGACTTCCCTCTCACCCCCGACAACAAACATCGCCTGGCAGCCTGGTCGGAACTGAAAGGGGACTACTCCCCACAGACCAATACACTATCTCTCGATTTTGGAGATATCGGGAAACTGGAAGTGTACACACATAACTTTCTGCTCCGGATAGGCAATAGCGGGGTATATCATCTGGACCGGCGAAGAACGCATCCGCGCGATGTAGCCATCATGAATGAAACCCTCCGCGAAATCTTTGAGCAGATTTCCCTGCTGGCCAATCACAACGCCCACCCGGACCTGATTTATTTTGTCGATGAACATCTGGCCAAAAAGAATCTCGAACCCTTCGAAAAGCTCTATCTTCGTCACATTCTGATCAAGTTTGGACGCTTTGATGCAGCCCGGCGGGTAGTAGAATTCCGGACGGAGTGGCTGCCCGTAACATCCTACGAGTATGAGGTACCGGGTGAGTCAGGAACAATCCTGATTCGAAAGCCCATAGATCCATTGTTGATCAAGCTGGATGAAGCCACCGTGAGAGGTTATTATCTCCAGGAAGGCGGCACTGTGTATGTAGAAGACGTCAATAGAGATGTTTTTTATGCCACAGGGGAGGGTTACAGCCCCAACATCGTCGCTTTTAAACACTTTCTTCAGGAACTGTTTACCCAGACCACGCACTATGTGGTGAAAGAAGAAGAAGAAAGGATTAAACAGGCAAAGATGGAGGGAGAGAGTCCTGCAGTTGTTGCCACCAGCCTGGATCAGGCACCACCTGCCAGCCCGAAAGGCAGACCGAGGGGATATGTAAGGGGTCAGCAAACGGCCGAAGACATCCAGGATTCACCTGGTATCAAGTCGCTCTACAGCCGTCATGATTGGATGGGGCGCATGATCGGGGTGCTCAGATATCACAATACATTAACCGATCAGGAAGTGGCCGGATTTCTGGTCAATCAGCCTTTTTTCCTTCAGCTCTACAAGCATTTTACCCCTGAGGAAAAAGCCTATTATAATCGGTTTCGATAGCCATGAGCATCCCGATCATTTTTTTCATTTTTTTCTGAACATTCAGAACAAATCAACTAAGATCCCGTTTTGTTTTTAGGTCTGAACACGTAAGGAAATAGATCTGCACAACGGATCGTACCTTCCCATGTTATAAGAGGCTGTCTCATAAGGGGCAGCCTTTTCTTTTTCAGAGGATTCAATGAATCGTGAAGGGAGAAACGGCCACATTCTCTCATGGATCGCTCACATGATCACTTGTTTAAGCCCTATCATCCAGGCCAGTCGAGTTTCCTACCTCCGAGCC
>CAZLKP010000383.1:0-4565 GCA_964560095.1 uncultured Bacteroidia bacterium | reverse complement strand
CTGGGAAATAGAATTGCTGGGCCGTCAGGGGGACGGAGCAAAATGTAAAGAGAAGAAGCGGAAGAATACGCTGCTTGATTCCTATTGGTGCTGTGTCCATAAACCGAAATAAGTGCACTAGTTATTCTGGATGGGTTTACCCTTGAGGGTTGCTGGTTCTCACTTCCACTTAGGAAGGGTTCTTTTGTCTTTTTCCTCTGTTTCAGACGATTCTTCAGGGGTATAGGGGATTTCTTCAATCATCCAATCCTTTGCCTCCGCCCCTTTCAAATAATGGTCAAAATACGCCTTCAACCTGATCTGAAGGTCAAACCTATTTTCCTCTTTTCTCAACCCATGCCCTTCACCCCGGTAGGAAAGGAAGACCACCGGCTTTTTCAAATACCGGAGGATGCTGTAGAACCCAAACGAATGTTCCCACTGTACGACCTTATCAGCCGTACCGTGAAATAGCAACAGAGGTGTATTCATGCCTTGTGCTTGAAAAACCGGCGATTCTCGAATGTACATCTCAGTATCCGAGGTAGGATCGGTACCCAACCTGCCTTGGCTAGTCATGTAGTAATCTTGCTCGTTGCTCCCATCTCTGACAATGTCGATGTTAAAGCCCTGAACCAGGTTACTCACCCCGGCCCCTGCTGCGATGGCGGCAAATTTGTTTTCCTGGGTGGACATGTACATGCCACAATGCCCGCCAAAGCTAAAGCCTTGATACCCTATTCGCGATTCATCTACATAGCCCAACTCAATTACTTTTTCGATGGCCGCATCTATGCACTCATGCATGTCAGAGTGCGGAGTACCGACATTGAAGTGAATATCCGGTCGGAGGAAAAGGTAACCGTCGGAAACGAGGTACATCTCCGGCATCGTAGCCCCATTGACATAGGGCATGGGATAGCTATACATGGTATAGGACATCTTCTCGTAGGAGTAGACAACCATGGGTAACTTCTCTCCTTTCTTATATTCTTCGGGAATGCTTAACACAGCCTGCAAGGGGACTCCGTCGTCATTGGTATAATCAATCAACACGCGGCTGCCCCATGTGAATGTTTCCTGCTGCGGATTGGTACGGGTTATTTTTTTTGCTGAAGACAAATCCAAGTCACCTAGGTAGGCTTCTGGATAGGTTTGGTAATCCCCCCGGTGATAAATGACGGTCTTAGCATCCTTGCTCTTGATCAATTCTTGCCTGCTCCATGGTTTTGCAAATGAGGCTGGCTGATAAATCAGCTCCGTTAATTTGCCTTCGTTCAGCTGATAAAAGCCTGCATACTTGGTGCGGGTGTTAAATACATTCAAGATGATTGGCGTGGAGAGGTCTATGTATCGATCTTCTATTTCCGGCTCGTCCCGAAAGCGATCGTCTTCCAATCGGAACTGGACTGAATCTTCACTGGCGCCAGAGGCAGTAAGGTTTTTGGCGGCCGTATTTTTGTCGAGGGGCAGCACCCATAAGTCAAATTCATGTGCAACCAAAACGGCATCCTGACCCTTTATCCAACCCACAAACCCATAAGCTGGGCTGTATCCATATTGATCGTAGTTCTTATCGACAAAAGAGATCGGCAGATGAGCGGTCATGTTCTGTTTGGTATCCTCCCGAAAATCATAGGACCAGTAGTGATTGCCATCCCAGTAGACCACTTTTTCCCCATTAGGGGAAATGTCAAAATTCTTGCTGTACCACGAGCTGCTGTGTTTCTCTTGAATCAATTTGCGCTCCCCTGTTTTGAGGCTGATGCGGTAGAGGTCACTTTTGGGCACATCCCAATCGGATAGGTAGTTGGAGAAATCCTGCAAAATTCCCCAGGTACCCGTGCCCGGGCTGTAATGGAGTGTCTGATTTTCATTGTCAGTGAGTTGAATGATTGAATTCGATGCCAAATCGAACATTGCCTCAAAGACTACCTCTTGCTGTCGCTCGTGATCCATGATCCGCTCTGAGAGGAGCTTTTTGTCTTTCCAATGCCAGACTTGAACGGAAGGGGCCACTTCACTGGTATCAGTTTCACTGCCTTGGCTTTTATCTTCTGCTATGGCTTTGACCTTCAAAAACAGACCCACACCCTCAGGGCTCCATTTCAGCTCGTTGGAGGATTCCTCCGTCTTTACCCCCAACATCATGTTTTCGGGCATCTCACCCATTTCAGCCATGGGATATTCAACAGACTGAGAGGTCTCATCTTCAATTCCGGTGATTACAAGCAGCGTGAGGGTTGCCGGATCAATTTTTTCTCCTTTTTTCTGGTATCTATACCCTGCGAGGCTGTTTCTATCTGTGTTCCACGCCAAATTCGAAAAGGAATAGCTTCCCGTCTCCAGGGCTTTGGTTGTGCGATCGATGGGATTGAAGAGATAGATGCCATTCCCTCGGTTGTCCGCAGTCGAAATCGTGTAGACGATGTGGTCGGTTTTTTTATCCACGACATATTCACCAACACTGCCGATGAAATGCTCCCTGCGGTTTTCCAGGTCATAAATCAAAAGGCTGCTCGTATCTCTGGTAAGGAAGTAGTTTTTGTCTTCAGCAAACTCGTAGCTGGCGCTGGATTCATAGGTGACCGTGAACCCGCTATTGAGGTGTTTTAGCTCAATGATCAAATTCTCCTTTTTCTCCTCATTTTCATCGGCTTCCTCCTGGTCTGGCTTGATTTGGTAGGCAACCCAATCTGAAGCAGGTGAAAACTTAGGCTTACTGGCATCTGCTATCCTATACCTGATTCCTTCTTTGGCATGACAGAGGTAGAGCACATCCGTTTGATTGTCTTCATCAAAATACGCCTTGATTCTATCCCCGGCCAGGGTATCCATGTGAGATTCCGGCTCATCCTCAAGGCTGTACAAAACGGTGTACCATTGCCCATCGTCAGATAGGGTGATGGAATGGGTGCGCCATTGCCGGATGTCCTCAAGGGAGAGGGATGATGTCTTGGCCTGGGCGTTGAGCTGGAGGTTTACCCCCGTAACCAAGAACAGACTGGTGAGAAGATGGATAATTACGTCCTTGCACCTCATGATTGATAAGTGGTAAATTGCTGCTCTGGAAGCACTAGCGCTGCGGCTATAGTTAGTTAGTATCCCGAAAGACGCAGCGTCATTCCCTGCGATTTTCTCAAACGACTTATCCGGATAAATCGCCGCCGCCGCTCTGGGGGCGGTGGTAACCTTTTACCGCTACAGCTCAACCGCCGCATACAACTGTGCGTCCTCCCCCTTGAAGGTCGCACGCGGCAGGTTGTCCCTTCGATATCCGGCTTCTTATACAAACTTTTCCGCATAGACTCTCATGCGTCGACGGGAGGCACAATCATGCTACCTCTTCCTGTCAAAATTTGATAATATTCCACGTATTTCGCTTCATCCACCGTTTTGTTCGCCCACATTTCTGAAACCAACAACTGAATCTGCACATCTACCAAGTGCTGTATTTCATCTCGATAGGCCTGGTAGTCGTCAAAGTGGGTTTGGGCAATGGCGTTGAAACGATTCTGAAAGAAGGATATGGGATTAAACCAGAAAGTCCCCTCGATAAAGGCATTCTTGGCCCGGTTCTCTTGCTCGACAAAGCGGATACTTTCCTTGCGAAGCTGGTTGGACAAAGCAGAAGTCGATTCCCGGATAGCCATGGGTAGCTTCGTGCTATCCTGCGATACCGGGCTCCCTACGATCTCAGGGAAGAGGTCGCCTATCTGTTCCTGTCGGACGCTGCCTGGCTGCTCCCACAAATCCCAGCGCTTATCGAGTTTGGCATCTACGAACTCTGTCATCAGGTTCACGGGGTGAATAATGCTCAGATACTGATAAACCGCTGCGGGGATTACGAAGGCCAACAGAAAGTACAGCCCCACCATGCGCAAGGTGTTGCCCATGATGCTGGTACCGAGGCGTACAATGCCGAAGTAGAGAATGGACCAAAGCCCAAGGTAGGCGAAGCTGTAAAGTAGCATTTGGCCATAGGCGCTGGGCGCCTCGGTCAGCACCTGGGTGCGTAGGGCTCCGTAGGTGATCAGCAGCCCAGTGGTGAGGGCAAGCAGCAGGACATAAAACAGCATTCTTGACAAGAGCCAGCCCGTGATGGAGCCATATTGTACCTCTACCAGAGACATGAATCCTCGTTCAGTTTCCTCGCTTTTAAGGTTGTAAGTTAGCACCAAGAGCAGGAGCGGGGATAGAAAGAGCAGGACAAAGGAAAAATCAAGCGTTCCGATTTGTAGCCGTTCGGGGTTGGCGATTTCTGCGGCCAAATCCTTGTCGTAAGGGCTGGCCCAGCGGGTGATTTTCTTGCGAAAGCCATACTGCTCGCTTTGCCCGATGCTGTAAACCATGGCCGGGGACGGCGACTTGCAATGGTACACCCAGGCGTATTCGATGGCCCATAAGGGTTCGCTCAAATTGACCCAGTCGCGGTCCTCAGGGATCAGCCTGCCTGCTCGATAGGCTTTTATGTTCGCCTGCCGTTCCTCTTGCACCATTTGCTCGGTTTTCTGGACCTCTGCCCTTTGTTCGCGATACACCTCCTCGCCTTGGTGCAGGCCATACACACCGGCTATTACGAAGAG
>CAZLKP010000382.1:0-4599 GCA_964560095.1 uncultured Bacteroidia bacterium | reverse complement strand
CAGCAAGCGATACTGGCCCAAGTCTCACATGGAGGGAATCAAAGAGATCGTGAAACACATTGCCCGGGGAACGGAGGTGTATTACCTCACGGGAAACCACGATGAACTTCTCCGCAAGTTTTCTGATTTCAGCTTGGGCAATTTTCACCTAAGGGATAAACTGATCCTTGAACTCGATGGAAAAAAAGCCTGGATCTTTCACGGTGATGTGTTTGATGCTAGCATGAAGCACGCCAAATGGCTGGCCAAGCTCGGCGGCATCGGCTATGACCTCCTGATCATCATCAACAGCATGATCAACTGGGTGCTGGGAAAACTGGGCCGGGAAAAAATGTCGTTCTCCAAAAAAGTGAAGGCCAGTGTAAAAAGTGCCGTCAAATTCATCTCCGACTTTGAAACCGTGGCGGCAGATTTGGCGGTGGAAGAAGGATATGATTATGTGGTGTGTGGGCACATCCATCAACCCGAAATGCGGGAAGTGATCACAGAGAAAGGATCTGTGATGTATCTCAACTCCGGCGACTGGGTAGAAAGCCTAACCTCCCTCGAATATGCCAACGGGCAATGGCGGCTCCACGAATTTCAAGGGACGGAAGAAGAAGACGACGTAACCGGGAACCAAGAGAAGAAAATCAGGGAAGTGAAAGAGGCTCCAGAAAGAGAGCTGGTGCCGGCATAACTTGGTTTTGCTGTTCATGAAGTATTCACCCAAATGCTCAGGCTATGAAGATACTCTACGCCATTCAGGGTACCGGCAACGGCCACCTCAGCCGTGCCCGGGACATTGTGCCGGTTTTGAGAGAATATGCAGATGTGGACTTACTGGTGAGCGGCACCCAGTCGGAAGTGAAGCTTCCATGGAAGCTGGACTACCAATATCGCGGCTTTTCTTTCTGCTACAACCGCAAGGGAGGGGTGAGCAAACTGAAATCCATTCGCGAAAACACCACGCCTACATTGCTTCGGGAGATTTATTCCCTGCCTGTCGAACATTACGATCTGGTCATCAACGACTTTGAGCCGGTATCCGCCTGGGCAGCGA
Source organism: uncultured Bacteroidia bacterium (assembly GCA_964560095.1). GTDB lineage: Bacteria > Bacteroidota > Bacteroidia > J057 > J057 > JANQTF01. The sequence continues at coordinate 3,557 of CAZLKP010000382.1, read as the reverse complement.
AAAGGAAAAACGTTCCCTGTGTGGCCATGAGCCATCAGGCTGCCTATTTATCTCCCCAAAGCCCACGCCCCTATCACCGGGATCGTTTCGGAGAATTTGTGCTCAAGCACTATGCCCCTGCCGATCAGGCCATCGGGTTTCACTTCTGTGATTACGACTCATTCATTCATACTCCGGTCATCCGCCAGGATATCCGACAACTCCACCCCACACAGGGTGGGTTTTTCCTGGTGTATTTGCCTGCCTATAAGGATCCCTACCTGACCCGGATTCTGTCCCAGATCCCTGAAGTCGACTGGCTCATCTTTTCGCGCTATGCGAAATCGGAAGAACGCCTTTCCTCCAACGTCCGTGTCACCCCTGTCAACAATGAGGCCTTCCTCATGGCCTTCGGAGCCTGCCAGGGCGTACTCACTGGCGGCGGGTTTGAGACACCTGCCGAGGCGATGTTTATGGGTAAAAAAGTGTTCTCGATTCCGGTGAAGGGGCAATATGAACAGCAATGCAATGCCGCTGCTCTGGTGCAGCTGGGCTGTCCGGTAGCCCCAAAACTGGATCCGACACTTGTTCCACAACTCCGAGGATGGGTATATGCGCCGCAGCCCCAACCCGTCGATTATCCATACCATACGGCGGCTGTGATCGAAAAAGCCCTTGCCATCGGCAGCCTGATGGGTCAGCCAGAAGTAGAATTGGTCTGATTCAAGCCCGGAGAAACCCCGGAACGAAGGGTCTGAGACAGGCGTTTCAGTTCCTGCTTGATCACAGACGGTTCAACTGGTGTTTTGATACAGAAAATTCCTGGGGTATTTTCTGATTGGATCTCTTCGTAAAAGGCATGACTGGTGCTCAGTATCAGAAGATAGGCGGAGCTGGTCATCATGAATGGACGCAGATCATTCACCACCAGTGTCTGTGGCACATATGGCGGACAGTTTCCGAGCAAAATCAGGTCAGGGGATATCTGTCCGGATAGCGTCATCAGCAACTCCCTGGTTGGAGCCACCTCCACGACAAATCCTTCTTTTTCAAGTAGATATGTGAGGAGAAACTCCAGGTCCTGCTCATATTCAAACAGGATTGCTTTCATTCATTTTGAATATGGATTCTCCAAATGTACTTATTTGGGTAAATAATTGCTTACATATCCTTAATAATTATGGGGGAGATCTGGAAATCGTCCCCTGCGGAGCAGTATTCTCAGGCTATCCCATCTTTTTTATCCCCCACATGAGCTTTCCAGACACAGCTCTGCCTGCGCCTCTATGTCGCTGTTATCGGGGTGATCCAACGCCAATTTGTAGTAATGAATCGCAGCCTTGCGATCGCCGAGCCGGTCTTCACACAGCCCCAGATAATAGGCATTGTAAGCCGCGTATTTATCTCTGTCCATACCTGAGAGACGAATCATCTTGCGACTGTCCCAAAACCAGTCTTTGGCCGTAGCAGCATCTTCATCCTGGTGATAGGCAATCTGTCCCAGATAATGATAAATCCGCATCATCACCTGGGTCGTGTAGGGAGATTCCTGGCTGGTAATGACGCGATCGTTGTTATCTGCCAGCTGGTAAAACTGATCCAGGATGGTTCTGCATGCTGTTTCTGCTTCAGCAAACTGCCCATCATGCATCAGCGCGCGAATGTAATCCGCGTGAAACCATGTGTTGCCGGGAAACAACTGATGCAATCGTTTCGAAACCCTGATCGCCTTTTCGGCATTTTCCTCCTCGTACAAATATATGTCTGTAAGGTAATACAGAGCCTGTGCCTGTCCGACATTGGCCTCGCTGGCCGCTACCCGAAGTTCCTGCATCCCTTTTTCCACACTGCCGGCTGGGAAAAATGCCATAAAGGGCTTAAGATAAGTTTTTTCGCGCGGGTATGTCACAGCGTAATAGTGGTATAATCCGGCGATCAGACTGAGCTCCGGCGAGCCTTCTGCCATATCTATCACAGGATCGAGATGATCCAGTACCTTTCTTGCTGCATTCACGGCGCTCCAGTCTTCCTCTTCAAAATACCACAGGCGAGCCTCCAAAGCATAAGCCATGAATTCGACAAAATGAAAGGACTCCCGGGCAGCAGGATCTCCTTCGAATGCTCCGTTTTTGTCTAAGGCTTCTTCGAGTTGTTCGAGAATGTAGGGATGGGTGCCAATATCTTTCCGCGACAATTCGGCCTGCCAGAATTGGTTCAGGGCACGAAGCAACGGAATCGCCGGATCGGCAGGGTATTTGCCGTGAAGTTCATTGAGCAGGTCTGCTGCCTCGACGTGATTGAGATTGTAAATATGATCAACAGCAGGCGTAATCTCGCGTCGAAGTGTCGGTCGGTTGAGAATCTGCGCCCCCGCGTCGGGGCTCATGCATACCAATGCCAACAGGGCCACGATTAGTCGTCGGGTCATTTTAGGTCCGTAATCATTCATGAAATACTTCCCGGATTCTACCCAGCTGTAAAGAAATCATGAATTCTTTGATCAGGGAAGAAAACCCCTGACAATTCACATAACTTTCAGGGTAAAAAAATAAATATCCGGGGAAAAACAGTTGTCTATGAGTTGGTCAAATTTCCACAGCCATACCCATTACTGCGATGGGACCGATGCTCCTGAAAGCTATATCCAACAGGCGATCCAGCTGGGATTCAGAGTTTGGGGCGTATCTTCCCATGCCCCAGTACCATTTGCTTGTAAAAGTACCATGAAAGAGAACAATCTAGTTGCTTATCTTAACGAAATCCGTTCGCTATCTAGTACTTATCAGGATCAAATTCGGATTTTTTCAGGACTTGAGGTCGATTTTGTTCCGCAGGTCACCGGTCCGGGACGAATCCGTAGCCTCGCTTCTGACCTCGACTATACGATTGGGTCTGTCCACTTTGTGGATCAACTTCCTGACGGCACGCCCTGGGAGGTTGACGGGCCTCACAGTATTTTCCTGAATGGTCTCTCCCAAATATTTGGTAACAGTGCTCCTCATGCTATCCGGCGCTACTATGCGTTGATCCGCCAGATGGCAGAGACCGACGCTCCCGACGTGATCGGGCATCTTGACAAAATCATCATTCAGAACGAAGAAGGCGCCTTGTTTTCTGACGAGGCCCCTTGGTACCGGGAAGCCGTGAGTGTTACGCTTGAGACCATTCGCAGCCAGAATCTGATTGTTGAAGTGAATACCCGTGGGATCTATAAGGGTTTGGTGAAATTTCCCTACCCTACTCGGTGGATTCTGGAGTTGATGCATGACATGGGGATCGCCATTACCTTGAACTCAGATGCACATCACCCCCGCGAAATCGCCGGGGCCTTTCCCGAAACCGCCCAATTGCTTCGGGAGATCGGATTCCGGCACCTGCATATTCTGCTGGATGGCAGCTGGCAACCTGTCCCTTTTGACAGGTGGGGAATCAGGGTTGACGATCCGACCCTATTGATGGGTACCTGATTCTTTCCCCAATCCTTATCTTCGTGCATGCTCACCCGATTTCTCGCCAGGAGACCCACCCTTCTGACCCTGTTTGCCACGGTCGTCGCTTTTTGCACTTACGCATGCATG
>CAZLKP010000381.1:0-4605 GCA_964560095.1 uncultured Bacteroidia bacterium | reverse complement strand
TCGATAACACGTACCATTGGGCGATCATATTTCATTACAAACACCGGGGATCCACTGGTGAGGTCAAATTGATCACCCTGGAAGTTGTTTCCCCCGGAAACACCACTCACAATAATCCCTCCTTTCGGATCAGCTGCAATGGCCGGAAGATCCAGTTCTGTCGTGGAGGCCCCCTTATCCTGCCATAGGATTACCTGATTATACAGACGATTGAGTTTGCTAACGAAATAGCGGTTATCCAGGGTGTAGCCGGCCACGTATGCATCTCCCTGGTGAGCCTCTACACGGTGACTTAGCGCGTAGGTTCCTTCGGGCATCAACAGGTCTCCACTCCATAAATCAATGCCTGTGGAGGCATAAATATGATAGGTCCGATTGACTAGAAGTACCACTTTCCCATCACACTGCACAGTAATGTCTGCAGACTGCACCCGGGTTCTTTCCGTTGTGATTTTTCGGCTGATAAGAATCTGGCCTTGCGGATTAACTTTTACCAGAAAGAAATTGTCTTTCAGAAGGGTTCCGCGAAGGGGGAATCGGCCAAAATCGGCCACAAGATCAAATCCACCTGCCAGGTAGATATTTCCCTCACAGTCGCTGGAGAGCATGTTGCCTGAATCAAATGTGACATGATCCACTGGCCAGGATCTCACCCAAAGCAATTCGCCTCGTGGAGAATGCTTGGCAAGAAACACGGCTCCCCGATCTGGCGCTCCCAGACGCTCCTGACCAATGGTAATGCTATCCCTGAACCTTCCTGCGGTGTAGATATTCCCCAATGGATCGCTGCAGATTCCTGTAATTCCTCTATGAATCTCAGGTTTCCACCACATCACCCTTCCGTCCGGCCGGTATTTTCTCAGGTATTCGTCCTCGGTACTCACAATGAGATTCCCGTTGGGGTCGGTGGTCATAAATCCGGATGACAGGCCCTGAATATCCGTTTCGTCGATAATTCCCCGCTCAAGTCCGTTGGGAAAGAAGGAACTGATGGTTCTGTGAACATGATTGCGGTGACCGCGTTGGGTCATCACGTAAATTTCTCCTCCCGGACCGGTTTCTACCTCCTGCATATACCCGTCTCCCTTATCTAGCGGAATTTTGTTCGTCCATTGCCATTCGGGCAAAATAGGCATCCAGCCTTTCATGGTATCCACCTCGGTGAATACAATGGGAGGATCAAATGACATGACATCATATGATGGAGTTCGCGTACGGCAATCACCATAACCAACTTCTACAGAGTATGTACCCGGATTGGAAACCCAATGTACCGGACGAGTCGCGTCCGGGATGGGTAGGTTGTTGATATACCACTGGAAACGAGCTGTTCCAAAATCGTCGCTCACTTGCAGGAGAATCGAATCTTCGAGGCAAATTACATCCTCGCCTGCTTCTATCAACGGTTGTGGAGGAGGGATAAAAGAAACCTTTCTGACTGGCGAAATGGCCTCGCATCCCTTGCTTTTTCTCACCAAATGGTAGTAGCCTTCATCCTCAACTAGAAGCGTTGCCCCGAAGGCCCCCCTGATAGGAGCTCCGTTTTTGCACCATTGGTATTGTGCATTCAGGTCAGGGCTGAATCCAGCTTCAAGTGTCACGCTCTGGCCCTGGCAGAATGTGAGCTCTTTGTCGGGATAAATGTCCACCTCGCAGGTGCTCAGGTCGAGATAAAAAATATCATTGCTGCCCAGCGTTCCCAGATTGGAGCACCACCAGGCCATAGAACCATCGGCAGATAGCTGAAAATCAAAATCTGATCCGATGCTATTGATAGGAGCGGCTAGGGGGCTTGGTATGGTCCAGTTTTGCCAGGTATCATCCAGCCGCACGCTGAAATAAATATCATGATCTCCCCGGTCGTTGTGTCCGTCAGAGTTGAAATACAGGGTTTTACCATCCGGAGCCAGATAGGGGGCGTCTTCATTGCCGGCACCATTGATAGCTGGGCCCAGGTTAACGGGCTTTGTCCAGGCGGTGTCATTGATGGGGAAGCAAACGTACAGATCGGTTCCTCCGTAGGAAGGATAGCCTTCATTGGGAAGCAGGAGCACATTACCAAGCCCTCTGTAGTAATCCTTAAACTTTCCGCTGTAGGAAAACCTGCGAATATGCATGGAGGTTGGAGCTGCCCATTTGCCAGGTGTTCCGGTACGAACTGTGTAGGCAATACCGGGTTCCTGTACGCCGGGAGCTGCTTGCATGACGAACAAGGTGTCGTGGGCTCGTGAAACCTGCCAAACAAAATCATGGCCTTTTGAATTGAGGGGGGGGCCGAACCTTTCTGCCTGGCTCCAAGAGCCATCCGGCAAGCGGTTGCTATACCAGATATCTCCGGGATCGTTGAAACCGGCAGTGTTGTCGGGGCACTCCCTCCGCCAGAAGTATATAGTCTTGCCGTCAGGGGAAGGGATAGGTTCCCGTTCCTCACAGCGCGAGTTTAGCTGTTCGTTGGGGTGGATAGCCCTTTGTCCGGCAAGTTCTTGGCTGAACAAGATCAGCACGCATATCAATGAGGCAAGTCGCATAAAGAAGCTGGCTGAAGATTTCAAGAAATAACAGGTAATCCGGGTTCAAATGGGTAAGGGTTGAATGTATAAAGGTATGATCTGAGAGAACAAATGGGAAATGTGCAAATCTTCTTCATCTTTGCCTCATGGCCCGCTCCTTTCTCCTTTACAAGCCCTACGGCGTTGTTTCACAGTTTACAGCACCAGTGCCGGGAAAGAAAACGCTGAAAGACCTGTTTTCATTTCCAGAGGATGTCTATCCAGTCGGTCGCTTGGATGAGGACTCAGAAGGCTTGTTGATTTTGACGAATGACAAAGGCCAGACTAGCCGGCTGCTTCATCCATCCATGGAGAAGGAATATTGGGTTCAGGTAGAAGGCATTCCGGATGAGCCAGCCTTGCAACAACTGAGAGTCGGGGTAAGCATTCGTGTGAGAAAGCAATCACACATGACCCGCCCGGCGCAGGTTCAACGGATGGATGAGCCTGATCTTCCTCCCAGGGTTCCCCCAATCAGGGAAAGGAAAACAGTGCCTGATAGCTGGATCAGCTTAACTATCCGTGAAGGTAAGAACAGGCAGGTAAGGCGCATGACTGCAGCCGTAGGCTATCCCACCCTGAGGCTTGTACGCTGGCGGCAGGGGCCATGGACCATAGCTGGCATGAATACCGGAGCGGTCAGGGAAATTGAGCTCCCATCATGATCGTTCAGAACATGGGGAATGAAACGGTGAATTCAGTGCCGTGTCCTTTGCTGGAATGGACCTGAATCGATCCTCTCATCCTATCGAGTAAAGCTTTGGTGATCGCCAAACCCAAACCAACAGAATGCTCGCCACCGGTTGGCTGTGCTGATAGCCGCTGAAATTTTCCAAAAATCCGGCGTTTGTCTTCATCAGTGAGACCAGGCCCGCGATCTTTAACTTTGATGCTAAATTGCTTCCCATCCGGTTGCTCTAGCGCGATCGTAACCTGGGTTCCCTGGGGTGAAAACTTGATGGCATTGGAAATGAGGTTGTCTAGTACCCTTTGAAGGAAGCCGGGATCTGTTTGGGCAACAACCTCAGATGAAGGTAAAATCGTCTGGATGGATATGTTTTTTTTCCTTGCCAATCTGTTGTATTCGCTGCTGAGGCTGGAGATGAGCTTTGTTACTTCCACCCGCTCGGGGTTGATGCGTAGCTCGCCGGATTCAATGCTTTCAAGATCCAGGAGGTTTCTGACAAGATGATCACTGCGATTCAGTTCCTTGGTGATCATATGAAGTATTTTCATTTGCTCATCAGAGTTTCCCGGGACATGACTCAGGATATCCACCAGCCCTCGGATGTTGACCACGGGGCTTTGAAGGTCGTGTGCCACAGCATGGAGCATGTTGTCTTTTTCATTATTGAGCCGAAGGAGTGATTGGCTATATCGTTTACGGATGCGATTGATTCTCCAATAAACCAGGGCTACAATACCCAGGAGGAAAACGAGGACAATCAGGGCCAGAGTAAGCTGATCTTGCAGATTGAGTCTTTCCTGTTGTTCTGTGATCAATGCTTCGTTGGCTTCCAGTTCGAGGGTTTTCTCCCGGGCCTGAAACCGTGTCTGGAGATATTGAAATTGTGATTCTTTTTCTACTTCTACTTTTTTCTCAAATAGCTGGGCCCAGGTATTCATGTGCCCTAAGGCTTTGCCTGGTTTGTCGGACGCTTGTTCCAGTTCGGCCATGGCTTTTTCGGCATCAATTTGCATATCCATGGACCCGGTGGAATAAGCAATGGTGTAAGCTTCCTGCAGGTTGTCACGCGCGGTAGTCAATCTCTCATCCTGAAGGGCAAATGTCCCCAGGTTGAGTAGAGGGTAAAAGGTCCGGCCCATGTCTTTTCCAGCCTTTGCATAGGAAAGAGCCAGCCGGAGATAGTGAATGGATTCCTGTTCTCTATCTTCGTCTCTTGCCAGGTTTCCCAGGCTGTTGTATAAATCTGCCAGCGAGAGCGTGTCTTGGTTGTGCAGGGCAACCTGTATGCCTATCTCGTAGTATTTCTTGGCAGAATCCGCCACACCTATGTCCTGAAAAATAATGGCGATGTTGTAAAGAACCTGCCCC
>CAZLKP010000380.1:0-4656 GCA_964560095.1 uncultured Bacteroidia bacterium | reverse complement strand
CCGTATATATATTCCTATGATGAGCCTAATCGAGAGTTATCTATTTATGACCAGAATGAGCAGTCTAGAGTCAGGCTTATTCCAATTCAGCCATTTGGAGATGATCGTGACTTTCTGTGGAGCCTGTTTGTTCACTCTCCCGACTCCATTTTTATCCACCTGAATGCCGCAAAACACGACAACTACTGGCACGATAGTACGCTCATGCTGCTCGACGGTCAGGGGAAAATCACAGAAGTTTATTGCTTTCTTTTATTCACTCTCCTACCATTTGGGTACTCCGTGATTCTGGAGTGAGTAAGTTCCGGATGGCCTTAATGGTGTTTGATTCAATGCCTCCATTATCCACCAACGCTTGGATTCCCAGGCATCAAAGAAAACTCGTGGCAGGCTCGGGGAGTTATTCTCATGTAAGATATGACCCTTTTAGAGACTGCTATTGGCGTGTAGTGAGCTACCCTATTGATTCTATCGATTCATCAAGTATGCAGGTTCGAAGCAACTTTGGTGTAATACTAGCAGATGATCAATTCAATATAGTCGGAGAGGGACTCATTCCGGAAGGATACGGATGGGGATTCATGACTTCAGAAGGAATTGCATGTAAGAGGTGGGACACAGATGGAACTGAAGTTCAAGATTCAGTCACATTTGAAGTATTTCAGTTCCAAATAGAGAAAAATCAGGCAGTGGATGCTTTCAGGGAAATGGCAATTATCGATGCGCCAAGGAAAAAACCAGGGGGATTAGCTGCATACATTAACGATGTTCATAGGCTGAACCGGGGTGATTTTGTGGTTTTGTTTGTTCCTGTTGAAAAGGGATGTGAAGGCTGTCTGGATTACATGCTCGATTTTTTAGAAACAATTATTCTGAAGAAGACAAGCAGGTATATCGTTTGGTAGCAGGGGAGTCTCAATCCCAAATAGCACGCAAGCTAGCTGACAATTATTTATCAATGTCCTCACCGAATGTATTTCTCGACTATCAAAACTCATATAAGTCCTACGTAGGAACTGATTTTCTACAAGGGAGAGTGTTGCTTTTTTCTGACGGGGAATTCAGTGGAGAAATCATTGCTGATCCTTCTGAACTCGGAACTATTCCAATCGTCATCGACGCCTTCTTCACTGAACAAAATGAGTGAAATCAATAGCTTCTTTTTCTATCGTTGAAACAAGTCCTGACAGAATAATCTCAAATCAACCGTTGCCCCCTGTTTGAAATCCTTCATCATTTTCGGAAAATCGGCTTGTAAATCAACAATCCGATGGATCCTATCAAATCGAAACAAGCAGGACGCTACGGGCTGGCCTTTCTCACGCTGATGCTGTTTTCAGTCGGCTCAGTCTGGGCACAAACCACCGAAACCGACTCAGGCGCCACGGCCTGGATGCTCACCTCCACCGCGCTGGTTCTGTTGATGATTCCAGGCCTGGCCATGTTTTACGGTGGACTGGTTCAATCCAAAAATGTGCTCGGCACCATGATGCACAGTTTTGTGGCCATGGGCATCATGACGGTCCTCTGGGTTGTTTGTGGCTACAGCATGTGTTTCGGCCCCAACGTGCTCGGTGGCTGGTTTGGCTGGAATTCCGACTACCTCCTCCTCTCCGGGCTCGATGAGTCCATCCTAGAAGGGGGCATTCCGGAGTATGTCTTTTCGATGTTTCAGGGAAAATTTGCCATCATTACCCCAGCCCTGATCGCTGGCGCCTTTGCCGAACGTGTGACCTTCAAAGGCTATGTAGTGTTTATTGCTTTGTGGGGCTTGGTGGTGTATAATCCGCTTTGTCACTGGGTGTGGGCAGAGGATGGATACCTGTTTAATCTGGGAGCTGCCGGAGCGATTGATTTTGCCGGAGGCACCGTGGTTCATATTTCCTCGGGTGTAGCTGGACTGGTTGCGGCCCTGTATCTGGGAGCGCGCCGGGGTTACCCCTTGTCGATTCCCCGCCCGAATAATCTCGTAATGACCTTGATGGGAGCTGGCCTACTTTGGGTAGGCTGGTTTGGCTTCAATGCCGGATCCAGTCTCACCAGTGATCTGAGCACCGCTCAGGCGCTCACAGCGACACAAGCGGCTGCAGCGGCTGGTGCGCTGGCCTGGGTCATTTTTGAAGCCCTGCATCAGGGCAAAGCCACAGCACTGGGATTTGCCAGTGGGATTCTGGCCGGTCTGGTGGCGGTGACGCCTGCGGCAGGGGTTGTTCAACCCGGAGGGGCCATGACATTAGGGCTGCTGGGAGCTGGAATTTGCTACGGAGCTATTCTCTTGAAAAATAAAATGGGCTACGACGATACCCTTGATGTCTTCGGTATCCACGGCGTAGGTGGAATTGTCGGGGCGATTTTTTTGACCTTCTTCATCCGTGACAGCTGGATGGCTGATGCTGCTACTGCGGCAGGAGGAAGCTGGACCGTGCTGGAACAGCTTGGGGTGCAAGCCCTGGCAGTAGGAATCGCCATTTCATATGCAGCTGCTGTGACCATCGTGTTGCTGGTAGCTGTAGATCAGCTGATTGGGCTCCGCTCCAATGACGACAGTGAAATGAAAGGCCTCGACGACGCCTACCACGGCGAGCGCGGCTACGGTATGCTCAACGCCAACTAATCACAAGGACTCATGAAGCTCATTACTGCCATTATACAGGAAAACCGTCTGGATCAGGTGCGTGAGGCCCTGTTTGAAGCTGATATCAAGCGCATCACTGTGACTCGCTGCTCCGGCCATGGTCAGCAACCTGGTCAATCAGAAATCTACCGTGGAAGGGTGATGATCCCAAATCTCACCCCCAAAATGAAGGTGGAGATCGCTGTGAATAGCGAATTTGTCGATATCACGGTGGAGGCCATTGTCAGGGGCGCACGCAACGGCGATGGATCTGTCGGCGATGGAAAAATCTTCATCACTACCCTCGAAGAGTGCATCCGAATCCGGACCGGCGAGCGGGGCGGGGAGGCGATATAGGAAAGGGGAAGGTTTGACGTTCGGAGTTCACGGGTTGGGGTTCAAGGAAAAGAAAAACCACTCTGGCGTGAGGGAGGCCTCCTGAAGCGGATGTAACCGTGGAACAGGACGTTTTTCAGAAGTCATAGATCAAATTCCTAACAAACATATTGCCAGCATGGAAGGCAAAACGATCACATTCTCACGAATGGGCACACCCAGGATACCTGTCCGGAACCAGTCCTTCTGATCAGGCAATCGAGGGGCCCTTTTGAGGGAGTATCAGGAGGATGTGGAAAGGTATGCATCAGGATATAGAATTCAGGGATAATTCTCTACTTCGAGAATCCGTGTTCCTGGCATCCCGACGGTCCTGCATATGATTGCTATTCTTCTCCTCCTGCTCAGTGTGGCCATCATCATCGTCCTGACGGCCCAATTCAATGTGCATCCATTTCTGGCTCTGCTGGTGGCAGCACTCACGTTTGGATTATTTTCGGGCATGGAAAGTGCCCTGATTATTGCGTCCATTAATGAGGGCTTTGGTGGTATCCTGGGAAACATCGGGTTGGTCATCCTGTTCGGGGTGCTGATTGGTTCCTTTCTCGAACACTCAGGCGGGGCGTTCAAACTGGCGGAAGTCATTCTGAATATCATCGGTCGCAAACGAGTACATGAAGCCATGGCCATCATTGGCTACGTAGTGTCCATTCCTGTTTTTGCGGATAGCGGATTCATCATCCTGAACCCCTTGAACAAGAGTCTGAGCAAGCGGGCGAAGGTATCCCTGGCCGGGACCGGCGTGGCCCTGATCCTGGGCCTGATGCTGTCACATACCATGGTTCCTCCTACGCCTGGACCTATTGCAGCAGCCGGATACATCGGAGCTGATCTGGGCATGGTGATGTTAATCGGGATTGCCGTGAGTGCTTTCTCACTGATTCCTGCTATTATCTACTCCAAACGGTACGTAGCCAGGACTTATATCGATCCCAATCCGGATTTCACGGAAGAAGAGATCGAAGCCAAAATCAAACAAGCTCCCGGTGCCTTTCGGTCTTTTTTGCCCATTTTGGTTCCCATTCTTCTCATCGTCGCGGGATCTATCGTTGAGTCCGTGTACCAGATTGAACTTGGCGGAGATCATGAACTGGCTCCTGTCGCCAGGTGGCAAACCCTGGTATTATTCATTGGCCAGCCAGTGATTGCTCTCACGGTGGGAATGATCCTCGCCTTTACCCTGCCCAAAAAGCTTGATCTCGTCTTGTTTTCTTCTACCGGACTTGTCGGCAAATCCCTCATGGACGCCTCGACCATCCTGCTTATCACTGGTGCCGGGGGGATTTTCGGAAAGATTCTCCAAAACTCCGGAATCACGGATATCCTGGCAGATCAACTGGCTGGACTCAGGATTGGGATTTGGCTGCCGTTTTTGCTGGCAGCAGCCATCAAGACTGCCCAGGGCTCATCTACGGTGGCGCTCATCACTACTGCTTCCATTCTTGGCGGTGCCCTGGCCTCCAGTCTGGGATTTGAGACAGAAATGGAAAAGGCCCTGCTGGTGGTGGCCATCGGGGCAGGATCCGGGGTCGTTTCCCATGCCAATGACAGCGGGTTCTGGGTAGTTACTCAGCTGACCGGCATGGATGTGAAGACAGGATATCGTCTGTACACCCTGGGGTCGCTCCTGGTTGGGTTGTTTGCCG
>CAZLKP010000379.1:3376-4668 GCA_964560095.1 uncultured Bacteroidia bacterium | reverse complement strand
ATCTTAGCCTCCTTCCTGAAGCCCGGGAAGCCCTCGGATCTGATTTGTTAGGAGAATCCGACGAATCCCTGATCGTGAATGACCTCGAAGGGGTGATGGCTTTTTTCTCAGATCAACGCCGTCGCGACATCACCTTCATCAACGACAATTCGGGCGTGGAACTTGTAGGAGACCTCGTTTTGGCAGATTACCTTCTCGAACTAGGCTTGGCAGAAACCGTCGTTTTTCACCTCAAACAGCAGCCGTTTTATGTTTCTGATGCCATGCCAGCGGACGTCAACATGACCGTCCAGTGGATGGCCGACCATACTCATGCTGCCATCTCTTCCATTGGCCACCGGCTCCAACGAAGATACGGTCAAAACCTGTTGCTGAAACAACACTGGTTCTGGACGGCTCCGCTCAATCACAGAGAGATGCCTGCTGAACTACAAACAGAGCTGAGGAACAGTGATCTGCTGATCTTTAAAGGCGACGCCAACTATCGACGACTGGTAGAGGACCGATTTTGGACTTATTCAACGCCGACACAGACGCTCGTCGATTATCTCCCCTCCCCTGCCCTCACGCTGCGCACCCTGAAATGCGATGTCCTCACCGGCATTGACCCTGGCGGGCCATACCCGTTTCGATCCACTGACTGGCTGGTAAGTGGCAAGCTAGGGTTAATCCAATGTTTGTAGGACTGTTTTCGGGTTCTTACAAAGGTCTCGAAGTAGATTTGTGAGCTTTGTGGGAACGACTGGCTATTATACCAAAAAGCGCCCGACAGCCCCCAGAATGGGTGGCAGACTTCGATACATATCGGCAAACTGTTCGAAATTGAGCTGCTGAGCCGAGTCGCTGAGGGCGGCAGCCGGGTTGGGATGCGTCTCAATGATGAGTCCATCTACCCCCATGGCTGCACAGGCTCGGGTGAGCGCTGGCACGCCATACCGATAGCCCATGGCGTGGCTGGGATCCAAGATGACAGGGAGATTGGTATGTTCCTGAAGCCAGGCAACGCCGCACAGATCCAGCGTGAAGCGGGTTTTTGTTTCAAAGGTACGGATTCCGCGCTCGCAGAGCATCACATCAGGATTACCACCCGACAGGATGAATTCCGCCGCCTGTACAAACTCCTGCAGATTTGTTCCGAATCCGCGCTTGAGCAGAACTGGTTTTCTAGCTTCCCCACAGGCGCGCAAAATCCCATGGTCGTACATGGCCTTGGCCCCCACCTGAATGACATCCGTGTATTCAATCACTTTCCCTACATGAGTGGCATCTCTCACTTCGGTCACAACCCGAAA
>CAZLKP010000379.1:2684-3366 GCA_964560095.1 uncultured Bacteroidia bacterium | reverse complement strand
TCGCCAGTAATTTCAAGCCCTCCTCCCCCAGCCCCTGAAAAGTGTAGGGGGAAGTACGAGGCTTGTAGCAACCGCCACGGAACATCTTAATGCCTAGGCTATCAACAAATTTCGCGGCAGCAGTCAGTTGCTCTTCGGATTCTACCGAACAGGGACCAGCGATCATGACCGTCCTACCGGAATCTCCCCCTACCACAACGTCCGGATGCAAGTGAATGCGTCTCGTTTCCTGTTTATACCGGCGAGAACCAAGCTGAAGGTCCGTATCCATTGAAATCGCGGAATGGGTAAACGGAGCCACAGCCTCGGGCACCTCCTTGACTTTGGCATTAGCGACCAGCACCCAGCCTTCGGGCTCTTTGACTGAAATGGCCTGTATGGATCTGCCCAATTCACCGGCTTGCTGATCGGTGACAGAAGACGTGAGACGGATGATCATGAATCAGGAAATTGATATTTACATTTCTCCTTTCACCAGATTGGTGAAAGTGACGGTACCCACCACCCTACGATCACGGGTAATGACGGGGAGGTAGGAAACGGGAAAGTTGGTCTGTTTTACCCTGCGGAGCAAATCGGAGACAGTTTCATCTGCATAGGCAACCAGCGGATCGGGATTGATGAGCTCGTCTCTGGCAATTTGGTGCAGGTTGCCGGTATGGCGCAGCAGGGCCCGACGCAC
>CAZLKP010000379.1:0-2674 GCA_964560095.1 uncultured Bacteroidia bacterium | reverse complement strand
CCGCCTCATCCGTAATGATGGTCAGCCCAAGGCCAAAATCTTCTATGGTTTGCAACACGGGGATCAGGGCAGAATCTGTGTAGGACAGCACAGGCGTCTCGTCGAGGCCAACCATGAAATCTTCCACCTTGAAATGGGAGTCGGTTTCCGATACTTTTAGCCGATGCAAGGAAGCACTAATGGACTCCCCATTCAGCAAATATGATCCGGATACTGAGGCATACAC
This sequence comes from uncultured Bacteroidia bacterium, assembly GCA_964560095.1. Classification (GTDB taxonomy): domain Bacteria; phylum Bacteroidota; class Bacteroidia; order J057; family J057; genus JANQTF01. The sequence continues at coordinate 2,448 of CAZLKP010000379.1, read as the reverse complement.
CCCCAGACTCCGGAGAATAAAGCTCACCTCGGCATTGACGCCGCCATCCACGTGTACCCGCTTTCCGGGATATTTTCGCTTGAACTGCCGGATTCGCTGAAAATTCTCCCGCCGAAACTGGCCCCCGCTCTCTCCGGGTGTGGTCGTCATAAACAGCACAAAATCTACCTGATCTACCAGATCATCCAACACCTCCAGCGGTGTGTCAGATACGATGGCAATGCCTTGCTCCCCCTGTTCCAGACCTGGTAAATGAGTGCTGGCGAGGGATTCAAACTGCCAGGTGACCATTTCTACAGGATATTCCCGAAGGAGATCCCGGTATGTTTTCGGTTCGGCGGTAATCAGATGCAAATCTACCGGCGTCTGACTCCATACACGAATGGAATGGATATCGTCGAATACCTGTGGATTATCTTTGCAGTCAATGTGAAAGAAGTCCACCTCGTGGCGGTCAAGCTCTTCGACGAGTTGTTTCAAAGATTCCCCATGATAGGAATAAAGCGAGGCGGAGATTTTCATGCCGCAAACTTATCGCTTTGGGCGGGGAATTCATACTTCGGCCATCAACCGATCGCGCAATTGGATGAGACGACGAGTGGACCTTCAGATAGTCATAAACAGGGAGGGACAGAGTGAAGACCATCCCTTTTTTCCATTCCCCATCTATCCTTTTCCCCCAAAAAAAGAAGCCATCCTTGACGGAACGGCTTCTCAAGCAATAGGCAAAGAAATATCAGAAGTCGCTTATTGGGCGGCCTCTTTTTGTTTTTCCGGACGAAGGCTACGCACCGTCTGGCCGGCTTGCCACATCTCAGAATTGTGAATGGCGGCCAGTTCTTTTTTGAGGCCTTCGCGGTAGTCGTCGCGGGCATTGGCTTCGATGGTAATTCGGGCTTCATTTCCGCTTTCAACGCTTTTGTACAGGTCTTCGAAAACCGGCTTTGTCGCGTCGCGGAATCGGTCTTTCCAATCCAAGGCCCCCCGCTGGGCGGTGGTGGAGCAATTGGCATACATCCAGTCCATGCCGTTTTCTCCGACAAGGCGAATGAGCGACTGGGTGAGCTCCTCCACTGTTTCGTTAAAAGCCTCAGAAGGGCTATGCCCTTTTTTCCGGAGCAGGTCGTACTGGGCTTCCATGACGCCCGCCAAAGCGCCCATCAGAATGCCGCGCTCACCGGTGAGGTCGGAATGGACCTCTTTCTTGAAGGTCGTTTCAAACAGAAACCCAGAACCAATCGCGATCCCTACTGCCAGCGCTTTGTCTCGGGCTTTCCCGGTCGCATCCTGAAAAATGGCGAACGAAGAATTGATCCCGGCACCATCAAGGAAATTGCGTCGAACACTAGTTCCGGAGCCTTTGGGAGCAGCCAAGAATACATCCACGCCTTCCGGAGGCACAATACCAGTCTGGTCATTAAAAGTGATTCCAAACCCATGAGAGAAATACAGGGATTTCCCGGATGTGAGATGCTTTTTGAGGGTGGGCCAGGTAGCGATCTGACCGGCGTCGGAAAGGAGATTCATCAGGATGGTTCCTTTCTCGCAGGCTTCCTCCAGCTCAAAGAGGGTTTCGCCTGGAATGAATCCATCTTCGATGGCCTTGTCCCAGCTGGAAGACCCTTTCCGCTGCCCGATGATCACTTCAAATCCCTGGTCACGCATATTCAGCGCCTGTGCAGGCCCCTGCACACCGTAGCCAAGAATGGCCAGTACGTCATCTGCCAATACCTCCTGCGCTTTGGTCAGTGGAAACTCCTCGCGGGTTACCACTTCTTCCTGAACGCCTCCGAAGTTCAATGTTGCCATAATATGTTAGTCGAAAGGTGAGTGTTGAGTGTCGAAAGTTGAGGGTCGCGAGGGTCGAGGATCAAGCTAGCGTTGGGAGTTTCTTCTATCCCTTTGTTCCTTCCTTGAGTCAGTGCCTCATCCCATATTCCTTCCCACTAGCTATTCCCCCTTAATCGCCTGCCGGTCTTCTGGAGTCAGCAGGGGGAGTTTAGAAATAGCTGTGGTGCCTGAGCGGGAAAATCCCAGCACGCCAAAAGGCTCAAGTTGGTGGAAAAGCTGAATGGTTTCTCCAGGATGACCGGTTTTCTCGATCATGATATATTCCGGTTCAAAGCTGAGCACCCGCGCATGGTTATCGCGGATAATACTCTCAAGCTGTCCATTTCCAAGCTTGTCTGTACTGATTTTGTACAATGCCAGCTCCTGCTGCACGATGTCTTCGTCTCGCATCGTAAATGCCCGGATCACTCCGATGATCTTTTCAAGCTGCTTTCGCACCTTTTCTGCCATCTCCGCTGTGGTTTTCAGCACAACGATAAACCGATAAATCCCCGGAACCTCCGTTTCTGAGGTCGTGAAGCTGTCAATACTCAGATGGCGGCGGGTAAATACCGTGATGATCCGGTGCAACACGCCGAGTCTGTTTTCGGTAAAAAT
>CAZLKP010000378.1:0-4679 GCA_964560095.1 uncultured Bacteroidia bacterium | reverse complement strand
TCCGAAAACTTATCATAGGTTGGTCCTTCCTTGACATAGGCCTTCAGTACGCGGATGCCGGAATAGATTTCCTGAGCAAAGGTGGTGAGCAGAGATAGCTGGCGCTGAATGCGCTCGCTCCTCCGCTGAATGATCGATTCGACGTAGTAGATCAGGTATGACAAAAACGGTAGTGGAATCAGGGCGTAGAGCGTCAGCTCAGTATTGACGGTAAACATGGTCGTAACCACAACAACAAAAAGCGTGATGGTATTCATGGTGTACATGATGCCAGGTCCAAGATAGGTCCGGACACGGTTCACGTCTTCTGCCATACGGGCCATGAGATCCCCGGTGCGGTTGCGGCGGTAAAAGGCCGTATCCAGAGACTGCAAATGGTCATACAAATCCCGCCTCAGATCATACTCCACCCGCCGCGACATCACGATGAGGGTCTGTCGGGTTAAAAACAAAAAAACGCCCCGGATAAGGGCGAGTCCCAACACAATGGCGCCGAATACCAGTAGGCTCATGAAAATCGTGTCTTCCACTTGAATCCCAACTGCATACCCCTTGTGCATCTGATAGAAGCCGAGCACATCTTCGACCATATTAATCGCTCCCCGCACGATTTGGGCCGGATAAACCGCAAACAGATTCGAGGCAGCCACGAAAATGATTCCGAAGATCAGGTGCCGCTTGTATGTCCAGATGTAAGGATTGAGGGCAAATAATGCGCGCATTGAGGGAGATTTGGCTGCAAATATACTGAATAAAAGAAACGGAAGCGGGGGGGAAGGGTTGTGGAATATTGATCCTGTTCTCCAATTTTCCGTATCATAGAATCATGAAAACAGCATGTTTCACCATCGCAATGCTCGTATGGGCCATGTGGCTGAGGTCACAGCCAGTCGAATACACGGGGTCATTTGAACAAATGAAAGCAGAGGCCCGTGCGGAAAATAAACCCATGGCACTGTATTTCTACTCGTCGCCCTTATGCAGTCCCTGCCAGACCTTTGAATCACAGAGCCTGGCAGATAGCCGTGTGGAAACACTCCTCAATACCGACTTTTTGTTTCTAACGCTCAACGGCGAATCTCTCGAAAATAATGGGTTTCAGATCGCTTCTCAATACCGCATCACGCTTTATCCTACCTTGATTCTCTTTCATCCCGACGGCACAATCGCTAGCAACAAAGCGGGGTTGCAACCCCCTACTATACTCCTGCCAGAATTGCGGAAAGTGGTGCCGGCACGACATACAACAGCATCTACAGGAGGGGGTTCTGCCTCGGGTAGCTCAGGCTCTGCTCCGACCACATCTGCGTTTCATGCCCCTGCAACCAGGGCCAGAGCTTCCGACCATAACGGTTGGTGGCACATCAAGGTAAAACCATTGCCTGCAAAGGGCTACGGGGTTCAGGTAGGGGTCTTTTCCAGCTACGACACCATCAATGACGAAATCAACCGGCTGAGCCCACATTACAACTACCCAATGGCGATTCGTTCAGGCATGCTGAACGGCCGCCAGGTATTCAAGCTGGTCTTTGGACCGTTTCCAAGCATGGATGTTGCCCGGCAGTTTGAATCCATCTACGAGCGGGGGGAAGACCGACAAGCCTACATTGTGAACATGGGAGAATAATGCAGGTGGCACGAGGTGTATTCACCTTTCGTTGCGCTGACAGGGAAAGAGCGTGTACCAGGCTTTCTTTCCCGCTATTTCCCACCCTGCATGGGCAAACATAGCGCAGGCCAGGCCGCCGCCGAGTAGAATCAAATAATAGCCCCACAGGTATATGACCTCTGACTCCAGGAGGATGAAACGCATCATTCCCCAAACCAGGATCATGAGGACCAGTTCCGTGATCGCAAGGAACAAAAACGACCATCCCATGGCTTTGAGTGAATGGTTTTTCCAGATGTAGGCGAGGGGGGCAATAATCTGGAGGGCCAAAAACAAGGCAAGGAGGGTTTGACCCGGTTCATCGCCACTCAAAAACACGCCTTGTAGCGTTTGCTTAGCACGAGGATCCTCATGTTGGGGGGATTCCTGCTGGAGAAAACGGAAAGGTTTGTACTCGCGAAAGGGCTCTTTGAGTTCAAGATGGACCATTCCTGCCATCAGCAACGTTAGACCTATGATGATGAGTGGTTGTTTCATGTTCCATTTTATTATGGAAAAGTAACCTGGACTTTTTTGGTGGATGTCGTCCGTGCCACCTCGGCAAGCACAGAATTATCTATACAGAGAAGCTGGTCCCACAACCGCAGTTTTCCTTGGCGTTGGGATTATTAAAAATAAATCCTCGGTCGTTGAGACCTCTTTGGTAATCCACCTCCATGCCATGGACATAGAGTGAGTGGCGCCCGTCGAGCACTACGCGAATGCCCTCAATATCAAATTCCTCGTCAAACTCCCGCTTTTCGTCGAAATTTAGCAGATAGGAAAGCCCAGAGCAGCCTCCTCCTTCAACCCCTACCCGCAGGGGTTGGTCCACTGCCAGGTTTTCAGTAACCATAATTTGCTTGAGCGCTGCGATAGCGCGGTCGGTAAATGTGACTTGAGTCATTTGTAGTTCTGCCATCACTTCCTTATTTCGGGTCGTTATCTCTTATCGGTTCAACGCAAAAATACCGAATTCGTTCCAAAATATCAGGTAAGCTATGTCAGAATCTACAAACCCATCCTTATTCTCCGATTTTACTGCCAAAACCGCTAAAGACTGGCGGGCGAAAGTCGAACAAGATCTCAAGGGCAAGCCTTTTGAACGTCTGATCTGGCATACACCCGATGGCATTCCCCTCCAGCCCATGTACGTGAGGGAAGGAGTGGCTGAGGGAAGAGATTCGGTACCTGGACAGGCTCCGTTCCGTCGCGGCTCCGTATTTCATGCCGATGAGCCCGGCTGGCAGGTAGTACAGGCTGTGACCGCCGGAGATAGTGCAACAGAACGAATTCGCGAAGCCATCCTCGCTGAGGTGTCGGCCATTCTTCTGGAGGGAGATCTCACAGATCTGGCAGCGCCTTTGGCCGAAGTGGATCACTCCCAGACAGCGCTGCATCTGGTACCTCAGAGGCATGCAGAATCCCTGCTGGAAGATCTTGTTTCCTGGATACAGGCATCTGCTTCTCCCGATAGTCATCTCACGGGTACATTGTTGAAAGATATCGTGACCAACGCAGCCCTTCAGGGAAAAAAACCAGAGGACAATGACTGGAAGGATATGATTTCGGCGATAGCCGCCGGCAACCAGTTCCCGTACTTCCGTACCCTCGGCATCGACATGCGTGAAGCAGGTGAGCGAGGGGCTACGATGACCCTGCAACTGGCCCTGGCCCTAGCAGCCATCGTGGAGTATCTCGATCGGATTCCCCAACACGATCATACCCTCTCGGTTTCTACCCTCACTGAAAATCTGCACGTCGTGTTTCCGGTTTCAGGATCCTTTTTCCTCGAAGCCGGGAAATTTCGGGCTTTTCGAATGCTGGTCGCAGAGCTATTGAGCCATTACGGCCTGGAGGGAGAAGGCCTGCTCTCCCCATTTGTCATGGCCAGAAGTGCCAAACGAAATCTTACCCGATATGACCAGCACAACAATCTCCTTCGTCACACCACGGAAGCCATGTCGGCCGTCGTTGGCGGGGTGGAGGCTGTGACTCTGGACCCGTTTAACGTGCTGGAAGAAGTGAATGGGAAAACCGGTAGCCGCCTGGCGAGGAACATTCAGTTTTTGCTAAAGCACGAATCCTACCTCAATCGGGTTCAGGATGTCGGTGGCGGCTCCTATTATCTCGAAACGATCACGGAAGAGCTGGCGACGAAAGCCTGGGACCTGTTTGTGATCATCGAACAAGCCGGAGGCTTGCTGGCATTTGCCCAAAACGGGGAGCTGAATAAGTTGCTGGAGACCCAGGCAGCAGATGCAAAAAACCGGCTCAATAAGCGGCGCAATATCCTGATCGGGGTAAACATGTCGCCCAACTCAGGGGAAACCCGGGATATATCTATTTCTGAGGACGACTTGCGTCTAGCGGCTGATTTTGAGCGCCTGAGAGCCGCAGTCGATCTCAAAGGTCGCAAACGCGGCAAGCGCCTTTCTGCCTATCTCTGGCAGTTCGGAGATGTGCGCATGCGCAATGCGCGGGCTCAGTTCAGCAGGAATCTGCTGGCTGCCGCCGGGCTGGAGATGATGGACAATCCTTCGTCAGACGATGTGGAGGCCAGTGTGGTAAAGATGAAAGAACTGGCGCCTGATTATGTGGTGCTCTGTAGCTCCGATGACGAATACGTAAGTACCGGCAAAGACATCACTGCAATGGTGAAAGAAGCACTGCCGGAAACTCTCGTAGTCGTGGCTGGGAAGGTATCGACGCTGGAGGAAATAGGCGCTGATGAGATGATCTTCGCCGGTCTGGATGCTCTGGCATTTTTGACCAGGCTGGTGGAATAACTTTCCGAATTTCACCGATCATCAAAACAAAGGCCCTGAACAGTACTTAGGCTCATATCACGACCTCTTCGCCAAATTTCATCTTTAGCTGCGACCGGATGATCGCAATGGCTCCGTACATCAGGAGCGTGTCGCTAAGAGCCACAAAGATCTTGAACGACCAGCCATCCAGGATCATCGACCAGATGTTGCCTGGGGTTTCTATGCCGAAAAACACCACAAAGATCACCAGGGTGGTATCC
>CAZLKP010000377.1:0-4687 GCA_964560095.1 uncultured Bacteroidia bacterium | reverse complement strand
GGGGATGTCTCGGAGCAGGCGCTGCTCGACGAGTTCTCGGTGGCCGCAGCCGTTAAGAAAGACCACTTCCAGACCTGGCAGGCGGCCGATCATGTCGGCAAAGCTCACGGGATCCATGGTGTCTTCACCGAGGGTGCCGTCAAAGCGAAGGTATCGCCCGTTAAGATAGCCTGAAATGTGAAGCATGGCGACCTCCGGCTGATACTGAAACTGCCGGAACTGGTCAAATAAATAGACTCCCTCCTCCGGGATTTCCGCAACCAGCCTGAGTCCGTGACTGTGCTGGTTGCGCAGGCTTTGAGCTACGGTGTCGAGCTCCTGGGCAATCATTTTCTGGCGCCTGGGTTCGGCACTTCGATTGACGCCTGCCATTAGCAGAACCGGTGTGGGGGAATCAATATTCATGGACCTGGATAACTCAATGAGAACGATTTGTGGTCAAAGATACCAATGTTACGAAATATCAGGGCTTTTCGCATTTCATTATGGAAATTTCACCGGACGAATCATCCTGCCTGCCGATCTGAACATGAAAATCATCGACTTTATCCCGAATATTGAGCGAAAACCTTAGCTTTATCGATTTGTCAGGTACCTCCTTTTTGTCTGTTTACAGATTCACATTCATGCAACATTCACGTATCCTTCTGGCCGGGCTGATGCTCTTTGCCGGCTTTCTCTCTGCCCAATCGACCAGCCTGCCGGTTCCGGAAGAAGTGAGGCAGGCCATTGAGACTGGCACGCGCACCTGGACTGGAGAACCTGGTCCCGGGTATTTTCAGAATCACACGGATTACCGGATTGAAGCGACTCTTCATCCGGCGTCTGATTCCTTGTTTGGCCAGGTAGCCATGACCTATTATAATAATTCTCCCGATGATCTGGATCAACTGGTGGTGCGATTGTATCAGGATATGTATCGCAAAGGGTTTGAGACCGATGACAACATTCGCCGAAAAGATCGCACCGACGGCGTCGGCCTGAACCTCATCATGTTGAATGGCGACACCCTGGACCAGTCCCTATCGACCCGGCGGGAAGGCACCAATTTGTATATCGACCTCCGCGAACCTCTGGCCGCCGGGGATCAGTGCAATCTGGTGATTGACTATGCGTTCAGCATTCCCACGGAAAGCCTGATCCGGATGGGACGCTACTACAAGGGATCCTATTTTCTGGCTTACTGGTATCCACAAATGGCGGTTTATGATGATGTTTATGGGTGGGACGAGCTGGATTATACCGGCACAGTGGAGTTTTACAATGACTTCGGTGATTTCGACTTGTATCTCACGGCCCCGCAGGCGTATGTGCTTTGGTCCACCGGAGTATTTCAGAATGTAGAGGAGGTGCTGGCCGAGCCTTTTCTGAGCCGCTATCAGCAGGCACACAGGTCTGATTCCATTATCAACATCGTCACTAAGGAGGAGGCTAAAGACGATAAGACCCGCATCACCCAGACATCAGGAAACGGCTGGCAGACCTGGCACTTTCGGGCGGGGCATGTGCCGGATGTGGCATTTGCCGCTGCCAGGGGCTATCTCTGGGATGCCGGTAGTGTGGTGGTAGATGATGAAACTGGTCGGCGGGTTCTCACAGAGGCCTGCTACCGGCCCACAGCCAAAGACTTCTACGAAGTGGCGGGCTATGCCCGGGAGATTGTGCGGGATCTTTCTACTGAGCTTCCCGGTATTCCTTTTCCTTACCCCAAGATCACCGTTTATCACGGCGATAAAGGGGGAGGAGGCATGGAATACCCGATGATGGTGAATGATGCTTCTATGTTCAGTGAAATGTTTGCCTTCAGTCTCACCTACCACGAAATTGCCCATACCTATTTTCCCTTTTACATGGGCATTAATGAGCGACGTTTTGCCTGGATGGACGAGGGCTGGGCGACCTTTCTTCCGGAGGATCTGTTGGTGAAAAGGGGCTACCAGAAGGTGCCGATGCAGTTCAGTGGATTTGGGTACACGGCCATTGCCGGAACAGAAGCTGAGAGAGCCCTGATGACTCCCTCCTATGAACTCGAAGGCATGGCCTACGGTGTGGCTTCCTATCCCAAACCGGGGTTGGCATACATGGTGTTGCGAGACATTTTGGGGGAAGCGTTTAGCCCTGTGCTGCAGGGATACATGAATCGGTGGAACGGCAAACATCCCGGTCCCTACGACTTCTTTTTCAGCATCGAAGACCTTTCCGGAAAGGATCTGGACTGGTTCTGGAAGCCCTGGTTTTTTGAGACGGTTCGACCGGATCTTCGCCTGGAAACCGATCAGGTGAAGGGGAAAAAAGTTCGTCTTCGGGTCGTGAATGAAGGAGGGCTCCCCCTGCCCGTGTACCTCACCATCAAGCTGAAAGATGGCACTGAGGTCGAGCGCCGATTCAGCGCGGAGGTCTGGGCAGAAGGAGCCGCTGAGTTTGAATTTGATGAGCGTTTTGACGACAAGGTCAAATCCATCAAGCTCGGTGGAGGTTGGATCCCGGATGTCAACTCGGGGGATAACAAATGGGAATCCTAGTCATTGGATCAGAATCTTTCTGCTCATCCAGGCTCCGTCTTCCCGATGGAGGTGGACAAAATAAATCCCAGCGGGGAGATTCTCCAGATGGCGGGAATACTCGCGGTTGAGCGGCTGCTTGATGATGGTGCGTCCCCCAGCGTCGATCATGGTAAATTCAACGCTTCCGGCTGTGGGGGATGACGGCTGAATGTCGAGGTGTCGGGCATGCTGGTCAAATTGGATGTGCCATTCAAGAAACAGCATGGCAGGAAGCAGACTGGTGGTTCCTTCAGCATTGATGCGGTAGCATTTAGACGTGGAAGCGGTAACAATGACTACCAGGCTTGTGTCTGAGAGCAGATGCTGATGGGATCCCGTAATGAGTCCCAGCGGACTGAAGCTGTAGGTGCCGGGAGAGGACCAGGTATCAGTGGTTGGGTCAAATATCTGAAGCAGGGTGTAGGGTCCCAACCCAACTTCTCCCGACCCGAATACCCATACCTTTCCGTCAGGCATCAGTGTGCCCTTGGTCTGTTGTCCCGGAATGACCAGGCTGTCGGCTACCATAGATCCTGTTCCGCTGGCATTCACTATAAAGGCCTGTTGGCTAAAGGAGAACTCGTCATCCCAGGTGAGGATTCGGCCATCGTTGAGCTTGATTACATTGTCTGGATACATTGGCACCACGGGATCCGCATAGGTGATCATCTGGCCTTGCCTATCATAGTACTGTCCGCCAGCTCCAGTGTGGAAAATAATACCATTATCCAGAATGACAATGGGTCTTCCTCCGGCATCCAGCGGGCCAAAAATGCCCTGATGATCGGTCCAGGTCATGGTCTTTGTATCAAAAGTACCGTAGTCGCCGTTGGTGGTGGTCATCCACACATTGGAGTCGGGCAGCAGAATGCCGGAGGTGCCGGTGTAGGGAGAATTGCCAAAGGGGATACTGTCGGTTACGACCCATTGGTTTTCGCTGACATCAAAGATTTCCACGTGGTCAGTGCGTTGTGGCACGGAGTCGATCCCGGCAATGGTGAAAAATCCCTGCCCGCCGATAGACATGATGTCGCCGTTGGCCAGGGTGATGACCAGGGGGGAAACTACCTCTGAATTCAGCTCCGGTCCTTCAGACCAGGTTTCGGAATCAGGTTCATAGAAGTAGGAAGTTTTGCGCAAAGCAACTTTGCCATTGACGCTTTGTTCCTTCTGGCCGCCCCACACCAGCACGCGCCCGTCAGGCAGGAGGGCAGAAGCGCAGAAGAACAGGCTGTCCGGAAAGGGGGTGGTTTCACGGATGGGGATGGAGCTTTGTCCGTACAGCAGGGTTCCTGATAACAGTGTCAGGATCGTCAGAAGATTCGTTGTCAGGATTTTCATGAGAAACAGGAATTGAATTGGTTCATACATTACTCCTCCCAATCTCATGAGCGGCTGCTTGCAGCTCAATGCCCCATTTGGGTAGTTTTTGCAGCCAGATTGGCCTGTTTTGTATTGATCCTTCAGCTTTCACTGCTCGAAAAAACGCCTCCAGCTTCGCCAGATCCAGCTTTCCGTGGGTTCGCACGCCGCTACACAGGTCTAACCCAAATGGCTCTACACCCTCCATAGCCTCCCGCACATTATCGGCCCGCAAGCCTCCCGCCAGAAACACCGGTTCAGCACCCTCACTCGCACAAAGCTTGTATTGAGCGGAGTCGAAATACATCTCCCAAGGGATAGACTTCGCGCGATGCCGTGATGAAATCACAATTAGGTTTTCACCAGGACAAAAACACGACAGGCTCCAGCCAGGGCTTCTCTCCTTAAGGGTTGTCATTGCTTTGTCTGTACTTCGCTCGCGCTCAGTAGAGACAGCTCAGCATGACAAAAAAACATCTGCGCTCAGCATGACAAGCGAAGAGTCCTTGTCATGCTGAGCGCGGACGAGGCAGACGAGGGTGAGGATGTTATTCCAAGTCGGTGCTTTTACTACGCTCAGCAACCGTGCAGAGTAGAGCCCCTCAACTGTCGCTCAGGGACCGGTCAGAAGTGAGAAGAAGGACAAGAGCGCATCAGCGCCCATCCCCCTGCAGCGTTGGGTCTGCGTGACGGCGAGGGGGACCTAAGGGGTTGACCGTTTATTGTCCCCACGAGTCCGCTCGGGGATCAGAAGAACTGAGAGCCGAGATATCGAGAAGCGA
>CAZLKP010000376.1:2988-4692 GCA_964560095.1 uncultured Bacteroidia bacterium | reverse complement strand
CGGCTGATGCAAATGATTACACCTTTTCGGCCACCACCATTACCTTTCCGGCTGGCACCGACACAGCGCAATCAGTGATTGTGGGAATTATTGATGATGGTGATCAGGAAAACGAGGAGAGCTTCACGCTTTCCATTTCCAACCCTTCCGGAAATACGCTGATCACCAACGACACCCTGCAAATCAGAATTATCGATAACGATGCTCCGATTACCCAAAGTCTCAAACTCATCGGGCTGGTCCATGGCCCCAACAGCGGTGTACCTAAGGCTGTCGAATTAGTCGCTACCCAGGACATCCCGAACCTGAGTCTCTATGGCCTGGGATGTGCCAACAATGGCGGGGGATCAGATGGTCAGGAATATACCTTCCCGGCGGTCTCGATATCGGCAGGTACTTGTTTCTTTGTAGCGAATGATACTGCCGGATTCAGACAATTCTTTGGGTTTGAAGCAGATTTCCAGGACGATGGAGCTGCCAATAATTTCAATGGAGACGATGCCTTTGAGGTATTCGAAAGTGGTGTGGTGATTGATGTGTTTGGTGAAATCGATGCAGATGGTACCGGTACCCCCTGGGAATATACCCTGGGATGGGCTCACAGGATTCCCGGTACCGGCCCGGATGGCAGTACCTTTACCCTGGCTAACTGGGAATTCAGTGACCTGAACGAGTTTTCAACTGTTATTGTCAATGATTCCGCAGCCAATCCCTATCCCTTTGGCAATTGTGGTCTGGTCAATCTGGATGACGAATTGGTGAATGAGATCATTTTGGTTTACCCAAATCCAGTATCAACAGAACTCCACTTCCAATCTGAGCAGAACATTCAGCATATTCGGCTCATGAATTTGCTTGGCCAGGAAGTGCGTACACTGGAAGTGAACGGCCACAGGGGCTCCATCCATGTTTCCGGCCTGCCTGCTGATATGTATTTGATCCAGTTCCGGGTTGATGGAAAAACCTGGACAGATAAGATCTTGATTCGACACTAATTGAAGCTACTCATCAGGGGTGAGCTTCTGCCACCCCTGATTCCTTTCTTTTTTAATCGTGTATAACACCTGGCTCAGATGAAAATCCTGAACTATTTATTTCTGTTTGGCTACCTGGGATGCCAGATTGTCGCTGCTCAGCAGATGGTCTCTGGCAAGATTATCGATGAGGAAGGGCTGCCCCTCCAAGGAGTACGGGTAGTGGTTGCTGAAACAACGACCGGAGCCTTGAGCAATACTGATGGACGATATCAGGTGGAGGTGGAAGATATGTCTTCGGCTGTCCTGGTTTTTTCTTACTACGGCTACGAATCATTGACCGAGGAAGTGGCCGGCAGAGAAGAGATCAATGTTCAGATGCAACTGGATGTTAAAACCATTGATGCGGTAGTGATCAATGCCATCGGGCTGAAGCAACAAGCAGATAATTCTGGAGCAGCTGTTACGTCGGTGAGCTCAGAGGCAGTCGTACAATCCGGCGAAAGCCTACTGATGAACGGGCTTGCGGGCAAAGCCAGTAATCTGCGGGTAGCCAGGTCAAATGGAGAACCCGGAGCAGGTACCACGATCCAGATCCGTGGCGCCAACACCATCACTGGATCCAGTAGCCCCCTGATTATCCTCGACGGTGTGCCGATTAATAATTCTACCACCTACGGTGGCGGGGATTTTAACAGGAATCGGAGGGTAGCTCAGTCCAGTCGCCTGA
>CAZLKP010000376.1:0-2978 GCA_964560095.1 uncultured Bacteroidia bacterium | reverse complement strand
CTGAATGACCTCAATCCCAACGATATTGAGTCTATTCAGATCCTTAAAGGGGCTTCTGCTGCTTCCCTTTGGGGCTCCAGGGCAGCAAATGGGGTGATCGTCATTACCACCAAAAAAGGACAGGCAGGCACCCTGAATATCAGCCTGAACTCCTCGGTTTCATTTGACCAGGTCCTGACTCGGCACCCCCTGCAGTCTGCATTTGGGCAGGGTGATGGCGGGGTATTTTCTGCCAGCTCTGCCAATAGCTGGGGGGACAAAATTGCCGATCGGAGTGGAGAAGGTGATTTGGTGACTGATCAGGCAGATCGCTTTGTGTCAGAGGATGGAACCACCTTCTATCCGATCCTCGAAAAGCGATCTACAGATATCTTTCATGACAGAAACTTCAATGACGTATTCCGTACTGGCGTTTTTCTCAACAATGGTCTGCAAGTAAGTGGCGGTAATGATAAATCTCAGTTCTTTTTCAGTCTCGGAAGACTGGATCATGATGGAATCATTGAAAATAGTTTTTTCAATAAGACCAATTTCACATTTAATGCCACGAGCCAGCTCAGCAAATGGCTGACTGTTAAAGCTAAGGCAAGCTATATCAATAGTGCCGCCAATAAAATCAACCAGAGTTCTAATGTGGCCGGATTGTATATCGGGCTACTCAGAACACCGCCAGACTTTTACAACCGTTACTACAAAGGCACTTACATCGACGCATCCGGAATCCCCTATACGAATCGTCACCGTGCCTACAGAAATCCGCTTGGCGCTTCCGCCAGTCCTGCCTACAACAATCCGCTGTGGACGGTCAATGATCAGCGGGTATTGTCCGATGTCAATCGATTGATAGCCTCGTCGGAGATGAACATTTCCCCTACAGACTGGATGGTGTTTACCCTTCGTGGAGGTGTGGATCATTTTGATGATATCCGGGAATACTTCTTCCCAATCGGAACAGCCAATGCGGATTATAGCCAGGGTAGGTTCGACCAGGATAATATCGTGAATACCCAGGTAAACTTTGATGCGATTGGCCGTGCCAGTGTCAAGGTGAGAGATGGCCTGCGCATGACAATTGTTGCTGGATGGAATTTCAATGACAATTCGCGGCAGTTTAATTCCACCAGTCTTACAGCTTTTCAGGCAGATGTGGATCTGGCCACTTCTCAGCTCAATACAGCCAACGAAAACACCTCCTTCAGAACCCGGCGTCGTTATCGCAGATCTAATCGGGGATATAGCATCGTCACGCTGGATCTCTTTGATCAGGTATATGTGTCCATGAGCAACACCCTTGAGGCTTCATCGACGCTCAATGGCCAGTTTTATTACCCGGCGATTGATGTTGCATGGCAGTTTTCGGACAACCTGGATGCCAAATGGCTTTCCTTTGGGAAATTACGAGCCTCCTATGGACAGGTGGGAGTGGATGCCGCAGCTCATAGGTCCCAAACGCTGGCTGAGGGAGGATTTTCGTATAGCACTTTTAGTGATCCGTTGGATATTTCACTGTTTGGGGGAGGATTTCGGGTAGATGACGACAAAGGGAATGAAAACCTGAGACCGGAAATCAAGACTGAGTTCGAGGTTGGGGCCGATATCCGATTGTTTTCTAATCGCTTGTCCTTTTCTGCGACCTATTATCAAAACGAAATCGACGATTTGTTGTATGAAATCAATACGGCGCCTTCTTCTGGTTTTTTGAGTGAATATACCAATATCGGCACCATGGAAAATAAGGGTATCGAAGCAGATGTTAGGTATAATGTCATTCAAAGTGGAAACTGGAACGTGGAGCTATACGGAAACTTTAGCCAGAACAGAAATCAGGTCACCAATCTCTTTGGAGCCAGTTCAATTGCCTTAACAGGGGGAGCCATCAGCTCCCGGGCGGTCGAGGGTCAGGCCCTTGGTGTCTTGTGGGGAACCAAGGCGATGCGTGATGATCAGGGCAACCTGGCTCTGGACGAGAATGGATTTCCTCAGCTCAATAGTGAGCAGGGAGTCATTGGCGACCCCAATCCGGACTGGCGGGCAGGAGGAGGAATTAGGGCTAGTTGGAAAGGTTTTTCGCTGAATGTACTCTTCGATCATTCTGAAGGAGGAGATTTTGCTGAACGAACAAGGTTTGTTCTATACCGCTTCGGAACGCACGAAGATGTAGGGAAGGAAGTGACACTGGAGCAGAATGTGAAGAATGTCAACGGAGATGTGTTTTACATTGGGGAAACCGTGCGCGGAAACCTGGCGGATTTTGGTTCAGGGCCGGTTTTGCTGGATGAGGCATGGTACACTACCATTGGCGGCGGGTTTCTGAGCAGTGTTATCAATGAATTTTCCATCGGCGATGCTACCTGGACACGATTGCGGGAAGCTTCGTTGTCATATACGATCAACGGAAGTGGCTTTCAGGCCAAAACCAGACTCGAAAGCATCACTTTGGGAATCACAGGCAGAAACCTGTTCCTCTGGACATCTTTATCAGGCGTAGATCCGGAAGTCAACCAGTTTGGTGTCGGAAATGGATTCGGGATTGATTATTTCACCAACCCCACCACTCGCTCCCTGCTGTTTAATTTGAATATCACATACTAAGGCCCTTACACCACCCAATCAGAATTGTCATGATGAAACCATTTCTCCTTTTATGTATCGGGCTAGCGGTTCTCAGCGGCTGTCTGCAGCTTAATGAAGGTATCAATGACAACCCCAACGATATCACCATTGAAGCGATTCAGGCCCAGTCTTTCCTCACAGGTGCCCAACTCGGGAATATTCAGGTACAGGTAGGCCACCTCCAAAGGATTTCAGGCCTGTGGACGGGACAACTCCTTGGGTTCCAGAGCTCTTACCTCAGCCTTTCTCAATACAACATCACCACGGCCGAGAGCAACGGTACCTGGAACCGCGCCTACCAAAGTGTGTTGTCTCAGTTGAGAACGATTCAGGAAAAGGCAGCCAACAATCCTCAATTGCTGGCC
>CAZLKP010000375.1:1522-4695 GCA_964560095.1 uncultured Bacteroidia bacterium | reverse complement strand
TTTCTACAAGTATCGCAGTTTTTTTTTGTCCTAGCCAAAAGTCTCAATCACTTCATATTCAAATATTGCGCAATCAGTTAAATCCGGAATTCTGCTAATAAGTCCGGAAAACACGCTTAATAGCAAAACCATGTCTAAATTATTTTTTTTAGGATGTCTATGCATCCTATTAGTTTTGTCGTGTGAGAAACCCCCATTTTCTCCTGAACCTAGTTCAAGCTTTCCTGAGATCCAACATCTGGAGTATTCTGATAAGGATGAAACTCCAAATATCCGGCGCAATAAGAGTTCAATAGCGTAGGACTAGCGGTCGAAACGGATTCCGTTTCCTTTGAGGTAGCCCTAGTCAAAACGTCAGATGGAGAATATAAGGCAATTGATGTGATTAAACGAAAATGTGAACCAAATGAATGTGGAGACAAGGGATGTAGAGTTTGGCGATTAAGTTGCCCCTGTAAAGGGGAAGATGGAGGTAGTTGTCTGACCTCGGTTGAAGTTGACGGAGGGGCTTTGGTTGCTACTGTTTTATCAATCATCGCATTAAGCCGAGATCAATAGTCCTTAATATCATAAACAATTTTCACAGAAGGGGCATTCAAACTCGGCCTCTTCTGTGAATCTCTTAAAGAGACACATAAATGTATGCACGATGAAATGTTGCTTCACATCTCTTTCAATATTGGTGGCACTAACTGTAGGACTCTCCTCCTGCAGCAGTAAAAAGGTGTTGTTTGCCAGTATGAAAAAGCATCGGCAAATCATGTCTGCGGAAGTGCAGGTAGAAAGAACCTTGCATAACGGGGCTCTTGTTGATACTTCTTTTTGGGTATATGATCTGGTGTACCATCGAGATTCTTCTCTACGCCTTTCTGATGTAAGATATCATTGTACAACCCATCAAATTGGCAACTTTGTCTCATCCAGGATGTATAACGGCCACGAAACCCATGTCATGAACTGGACCAGATTTCGATCCTATCTGGACCAAACCCCTGGCTACCAGAAAAGAAGAAATGTACGTAGGTCCTTTCCTTCCTACAGATGGCCTTTCTTTATCCCTTCTTCGTTTTTTGGGCAGTGGATATTGCGACCGACCATCCTGATGGATGAAACTGAACAGTACTGGCAAATCACCAGCTATCAACATGCGGTCAGAACCCTCTTTATCAGCAAGGATGATTCTCTGGTAAAGGCCCTTGTGGTCCGACAGACGCAATCCACGGGAGCTGAGTATTATGATGAATATCGCTTTCATTACCTTGAAATCAACGATCCTGTCCATCATGATTCTACCCTTTATGAGATCCCTGATTCAATTATCGCACAGGTGGAGAAATTAAATGATCCCATTCCGGAAAATCAGGAGTTATATGCACAGGCACCCTACTGGAACCTCCAAACCCAGTATGGGGATTCATTGTCACTTCATTCACTTAGGGGGAAGGTGGTCGTCCTGGATTTTTGGGCGGATGGTTGTGGACCATGCTACCAAGCTATGCCCAGACATCAGGAACTGTATGAAACATACAAGGATCAGGGATTTGAAATGGTAGGGGTATTCTTATCCAATGGCAGTCCGGAATCGGTCCGATCTTTTCTGGAATCAAAAGGAATATCCTATCCCAATGTGCTGGCAAAACCCTTGCAGCCAGGAATCTCAAAAGCGTATGACTGTACCTTCGTCCCAGCCATGTATGTGCTTGACCGCCAGGGAAACATAGTTAAAAAAATAGAAGGCATTTCTACCCTCAGATTCCAACAGTTGGAATCTACAGTGAAGGGCTTGCTGGCTGAAAATCCAGGATCTTCAGGCACTGACTGATCCTGATTGGCTTCCCAGGTATTCACAGCTTACCAATTCATCCATCCCCTCAAAAGCCACCTCCATTTTGCTGTATCCAAAGGTCTCGGTCAGTGATTTGGGGTAGTGATTGTCGCCCATCCCCAGATTCAGATTGTCTATGATCATTAACGCTGGGCTCCGACCAGCTTGGCCGAGGGCAGAAACTCCGGTTGTTAGCCACGATGGATTCCAGGGCATAGCGGATATACCCCACGCCCGGGAAGTTGTGCTGAATGGTGTGTCGCTTGTTAAAGAATATGTCGCAAATCGCGACGAGGATCATCACAGCGAAGGGATACACCCACGAAGGAATTGAGGAAAAAATCTCCATGAAGGGAGGATTGACGCCATTATTTGAAAGCACCGGAGGTGAGGCCCAGCACCAGCAGGCTCAGAGCCAGAAAGGTCCATACTCCGATGGCAAATTGCAGCCCGTGTACGGGTGTGCGAATCCCTTTCCGAAACAAAGCTCCCAGGGTACAAACCACCATCAGAAAGGGGAAAAAGACGAATGGACGATACAAACTGGCCCCGGTAGAGAGGTAGCGGGTCACAAAGCGGGAACCCTCATAGGGGGGAAAGGCTTCAATAGACAGAGACTGCGACAGAATGGGTGTCATTTTTTCTGTCACCTTCCAGCCGCTGATGATGCCGGCGGTTTCTCCGTATTTGATCCGATAAGCCCTTTCTGCCGTGATGAGTTCATCGTATTCATTGTCAGCAGATAGCCTTTTCTGAAGGATGGTTGCCGGTGCAGACCAGGAGGCGCCGAAAAAGTCGATGAGCAGGATGATGGTCAGGACCAGTCCGATACGTGCGGTGATATCTGCAAATGTGCCCCAGCGCCGTTCTTCGGCTGCGCGTGCCTCAGCTGCTTCTCGCCTGCGGCGATATTCTGCTTCGGCCTGGGCCCGGGCAGCTGCCTGAGCTTTCGCAAACGCTTCAGACATTCGTTGCAGGGTGTCACTGGAGCCAAAGCCGGCTCTGCGCCTGTCATACATGCTGCGTTTTTCCGGGTCGCTTAGCACCGAATATGCCTCGGCAATGGCGATAAACCGGTCATGGGCTTTTTCTGATGGATTGGTATCTGGGTGATATTGTTTGGCCAGTTTGCGATAGGCCTTTTTGATCTCGGATTCACCTGCCTGCTCATCGACCCCCAGCGCCTGATAGTAGTCTTTCATGGATGATTGGTGATTGGCTGTGAATTCAGGATGTGAACACAAGGCTGAGCATCGACAGGGCCAGAAGGATATTGACCGTGCCGACGTAGGCACTGCTCTGATACTTTTTCATCAGACCCAGGGTAACCAGGGAGAAAAATGCCACC
>CAZLKP010000375.1:1223-1512 GCA_964560095.1 uncultured Bacteroidia bacterium | reverse complement strand
CATAGGTCATCCAGAAGTGCACGCCATAGGGGCCATTGAGGATGCGGAATTTCCACTCAAAATTGTCTTCCACGACTTTTACATAGGTGAGGTGGCGGGCATAAGGGCTTTTCATCAGGGTGACTTCCCTACCTTCAGGCATTTTCTTGGCTTCTTCTCCGTGGACGAGAAATGAGTGCCTGTTGGTATGAATTTTCATTCCGTTTCTGGCAACAAATATCTGAGAAGATCGCCGTCTGGATTTTACCTGCTCTTCCTGCAGGTCGCGGCTCAGGTAAAAATCAGTCCA
>CAZLKP010000375.1:0-1213 GCA_964560095.1 uncultured Bacteroidia bacterium | reverse complement strand
GAGGCGGCGACACCGTTTTCGGCGGCCAGTTCTTCGACGGTTTGCCCCGCTTCAAGGGCGGCTTCCATATCGGCCGGAGAGTAAATCGGCCGCCGTGGTCGCCGTGGAATGGGGGGGCGGGTTTCCCAGGGGGGGCGACTGGTTCTGGACGTAGTGGATCCCCGATATCGGACCCTCTGGGTATATCGACCGGCACGATAGCGTTCCGACCGCTTCATTCGTGTTCGCTCCTGGCGCTCCTGAATGGCTTGCTTGTAACGCTCAGGGCGTTGCTGAGGCTGGTGGGCGAAATACCTGTTCATGTATTTTCGCCGCATATCAGGGTTGCTCAGCACATGGTATGCCTCGCCGAGCTCCAGAAATTTTTTGTGGGCTTCCTGTGATGGGTTTCTATCAGGATGAAATTGCATTGCCCGTTCACGGTACGCCGCTTTCAGCTGCTCATTCGTGGCATCCGGCTGGACGCCCAGAATCGCAAAATAGTCTTTGTATGGCTTATTGGGCAGCTGACTCATGATCACTCAAACAGACTACAACACAAAGAGTTCTTCCAAAAGTTACACATTCTTTTGAAAGGCTCAGGCAGGCTTCTTGCTGATAGAACGAATATTAGGCCGCTTTCCTCGTTTCCTCAATCTCCGCAGGATTTCCCTTCGTTCATCTTATTCTTTTTCCGCGAACCCGTATCTTGCTACTGTTTCCTTCCCTAGATGTTAACATCTCGTTCGATATGGACATGAATCAAGAACATAAAGATTTCGATCAGATTGCTGAAGATGCCATCCTGGGTTCCGATGATTCGGGATCATGGGCTTCTTCAGGTTCGGAAACCAAACCGACGGATTCGGATCCGAAACGGTTATTCAAATGGCCAAGACGAATCTTTTTCGGCTTTTTGGGAGCTGTTTTCCTGGGCCTGATCATTTTCCTGGCCGTTCTTTCTTTTGATCTGCCCCCGATGGAGCTGATCGAAAATCCAGATTCTGATTTGTCCACCCAGCTCATTTCGGCAGATGGAATCGTGCTGCAGAAATTTTATTCGCAAGAAAACCGGGTCAATCTTAAGTTGAATGAGATTTCTCCCCATGTGATAAATGCCCTGATCGCAGCCGAAGATGCCCGCTACTACAAGCATTCCGGCATTGACCCCAAATCCTTCTTCTCCATTGCCTATGATTTGGTTACGGGAGATGAAATCAGGGGTGGCAGTACC
>CAZLKP010000374.1:0-4708 GCA_964560095.1 uncultured Bacteroidia bacterium | reverse complement strand
GTGGATGCACATAAATTATGAGATCAATATACGTAAATTAACTAAATAGTCGTTTAGAAAATCAGGTTTTGCTTATGTGTTCAAGCTGATTGTTGTTGGCAGACTGTTTATTGACAATTAGGAATTTCCAGAAGATGTTGTGTTGTATTTTCCCAAATATATTTACTTTAGTATATAATTCCTGTTGACCCCACTTACCCTTTGTTCTTCCACCCCTAATGCTTTTCAGGAGTATGACCAAAACTGACAGCGTTTCTTCATCACCAGCCAATATTTTGCTCGTGGATGACAATGCTACGGAAGCACAACTGGCTTCAGAACTTATCGAACGGCATGAATCATCCCCAGAAGTAACTTGGGCAAACAGCGGCCGCAAAGCTCTGGAGCTGCTTCAGGAAGCAGAATCCGGTCTCTATAAATTGGTTCTGCTGGATATCAAAATGCCCGGCATGGATGGATTGCAGACCCTTAAAGAAATCCGGGAGCTCGACCTCGGATGGTATGTCCCGATCGTCATGTTCTCCAACTCCTCCCTCAAAGCCGATATCGAACAATCTTACATTCTGGGGGCCAATGCCTATATCCAAAAGGAAATGGACTTTCATGTGCAGGAAAAAGCTATGAAATCCATTCTTGATTTCTGGCTCCTGTGCAATGTTGAATGCTAAGTCTCGATGTCAAGGAAAGGTATTCCTGTATATTGATTTTCCGACTGTGCGTATAATATTTACTTTCGTAGCGAATCCGAAACTGCATCAAGTGTCGCCTCATGATTCGTTACGTACGAAACAGCTCCTTATTTCTCCTGTTCTTGTCTCTGTTGTTTCCACTTTCTGCCCAAATTATTTATCCAAGAGATGATGGTGTCACCAGCCCGTTAGAAGTCGTTGTTGACTGGTCGTCGGATGCCTGTATGCCGGAAAACCTTCCCAATACCCTCGGAACAGTCATTACGACCACCACAGCCACCCCGACCCAAGGGACATCCGAATTTTCACCGTGTAAAACCATCATTCAGCCCGAACTTGATCTGAACCTCCCTGCAACCACCTTTCTGGAAACAGTTGCTTCCGGCGGCACTGCTTCTGACACCCTGGTGATTCGCAGCACCGGCTCAGCGGCGCTTACCTGGTCTACTGCCAACACAGAAAGCTGGTTGTTGCTTTCGCCTGGCTCCGGATTGGTGGATCCAGGAGATTCGATTGAAATGGGGTTAACCTATAATGCTGGGTCTCTGAATAACGGAAGCAGCTATCGGGATACGGTAATTCTGACTTCGAATGACCCTAACCAGGCGATCCAGGAGATACCTGTCGAAATCACCGTGCAGGCGCAACCTCAGATTTTCATGAGCTTCGACACACTCTCCTTTACCATCCCACAAGGAGGAATCATGACCAAAAGCTTTACCATCTTCAACCAGGGCTCGAACCCGCTCACATGGAATCTCGGAACCCAGGCCGAGATCTCTTGGCTGCACATGGTACAACCAAATAACGGCACTATTCCAGTTGGAAGTAGTACCAACGCCTCCCTCAACGTTCAGGATGGAAGCCTCAGTCCTGGAGCCTACTATGCTATGGCCTGGGTGTACTCCAACGATCCCAACCAAATTTTCCGGAATTTCGTGGTAGAGCTGATCATCAGCGCCGGTGGCGGTGGAGGCCCTGTTGGTACCCCGACATCCTTTTTTCCGTCAATACGACTTCCTGGTGCCCGGGCGATTCTGCATTGATTACCTACCATGTAAAAGATACCATGCTGGAAGCCGAAAACGCATTTGCCCTCATCATGTCTTCCCCCACATGGGACTAACGAGATTTCAGGAGATGTTACCATAAAGTCAGCCCCACCGGTTTCTTTTCCGGCTATCGTTTCTCCTATTGTGTGGAAGCCGGGGGCAGATGATTGCCGCCCATCATGCCATGAGCAGCAATGCGGAGATACATATCGGCCTGCATGACTGGAGCCGTGAGGTTTACACCGTGGAGTTACGGACAGGGAACGAGAAATTCGTGAGAAGGCTGGTGGTAGAATGACCATCACATGCTCGCTCAGCAGGTTCTCTCCTTAAACGTGTGCAAGGCATAACATAAGGCCGGCGAGGATAGGCCTTCCGGCCTTATGGCCTTTTCTCAAGTAATGAACGGATGAGATATCTGGATTCAGTCGTAAATTGAGCCCAATGAGCGATGCAGAGGTTCATATGGTTCCGCCTCTTTCGGAGGCACAGCGACTCTCAGAATACGCGATCGGGGTATTCGGGGCCTACCCTACACGGAGTTCCATCAAAAAAGCCATCAAGCAGGGATTGGTATTGGTGAACGAGGAGACCGGCGAAACCGGAACCTGGATACGAGGAGGAGAGCAGCTCAGCCTGTCGCCATACAAGCGATTGGGGATGAAAAAAACGCTTCGATTGCCATTGGATATCCTGTTTGAGGATGATCATATGGCGGTGATTCACAAGCCGCCTTCGATTGAAGTAAGCGGCAATCAGTTTCGCACCATCGAACATGCCCTCCCTCACAATCTTCGGGAAAGTCCTCTGCCTGATGCGCTTCCGGTGTCGGTAGCGGCCCACCGGTTGGATCATCCGACCAGCGGTGTCTTGCTCATC
Organism: uncultured Bacteroidia bacterium; assembly: GCA_964560095.1. Lineage (GTDB taxonomy): Bacteria > Bacteroidota > Bacteroidia > J057 > J057 > JANQTF01. The sequence continues at coordinate 2,088 of CAZLKP010000374.1, read as the reverse complement.
GCCAAAACGCGATCAGCCCTTCGGCATCTTCACGAGCAGTTTGAGGAACGCAGGATTCACAAAACCTATCTTGCGGTGGTTTTTGGAGCGACAGACCGAAAAAAAATCATTCACGCTCCGATTGATGGCAAAGAGTCAGAGACAGAATTTGGACATATCATGGGGCTGAAATCCCCACGCCTGGGTTCATTGTCTCTCATTTACTGTTATCCGCACAGTGGCCGAAGACATCAGATTCGCAAGCATTTGGCGGGTATCGGTCATCCGATTCTGGGAGATGAGCAATACGCACCAGAGGACTTCCGTATCCAGGGGCGTGGATTGTATTTACACGCAAAGGAGATTGAATTTACACATCCGGCCACTGGTGAAAGAAGGAAGATATATTCCTCGACACCGGGTAAATTCCGCAGGCTGTTTGATTTGTAGGGTGTTTGCATAATATCCTTAGGAGGCAGCTCTTCCCCATCCAAACAACAAACAACATGCAACCCTACCTGCGGGAGGCGGGGCTGCATGTTATTTTTCGGTATCAGCTTTACTCAATGGGCTCCATTCGGATCTCGGCATCTTTGTCATTCACATCCTGCAGCCAGAGTTCTTTTTGCGTCAGCTTCAGGATGGTGTAATTCTGCTCGATGTTAAAATCAATCCCGAAAATGGTGTAGGTCAGGTCGACCGACAGCGTCGCATCTTCGTCCTTCAGAGTCCAGGTGCCAGTGGCGACAAACGCCGTACCGGCCTGTTCGGACTTAAGCTCTGCTGAGCCATCTTCGGAAAACGTGTATCGGCTTTCTTCGTAATCGCTGGTGACCGTTTTGCCATCCTCATCAGATGCATAGACAACTTCCCAGATATTAGCCAGGCGGGCCTCCTTGGAGCCGAGCGCAATGATGGGATTCTCAGGGTACATGCTGCAGGAGCTCAGGCCTGCAACAAAGATCAATAGGGTTGCAACAACAAGTGTTCTGTTACGCATGTTTAGGTGTTTTTAGTCTGATATACAGGATTTGAAACGCATAAGTATCCGTATTCATTGCAAGAGATTGAAAGATCCCTCAAAGCGTTGCATATTTTCCTAATTTCACACCATGAAAGTCCCACTTGCCCGATTCCGGAGATTATCTCTCCTCCTCACCCTTATTTTCATATTCCCCTATACTTCCTCTGCCCAGGGTTACCCAGAGCCTGAGCCCGGAATGGATGTGCTCCACTATGAATTTTATATCACCATCAACGATCAGAAAGATAGCATTGATGCGACAGCCGTGCTTCATGTCCTGTGGGAGGAAGAAATCGGCGAACACATATCCCTTGATCTGATCGGGCCCAGGGAGCAATATCCGGGGTATGGGATGATCGTTTCTTCTGTCATGATCAACCGGGATAGTTGTGCGTTCTCTCAGAATGGGCTGGAATTGCTCATTGATTTGCCCCAGATTCAGCCTGGTGATAGCGCTGAGATAAGGATTGACTACAGCGGCAAGCCCGCCGACGGCCTGGTGATCTCCACCAATATGTATGGTGATCGTACCTTCTTCGGCGACAACTGGCCTGTGAGAGGTCGTTACTATCTGCCGGTGGTAGATCATCCCTCTGAAAAAGCCACCTGTGAATGGTACATTACCGCACCCAATCATTATCAGGTCGTGGCAAATGGGCAACTCATCAGCACCATTGATGCCAGCGACAGTACCCGCATTCACCATTATCACTGCCAGACACCCCTGGCGCCGAAAGTCATGGTCTTCGGTGCGGCCCAATTTGCAGTGAAGCATCTGGGTATGCTTCGCGACATTCCGGTATCGGCCTGGATCTATCCCAGAGCGCAGGAAGGCGGCTTTTTCGACTACGAATTGGCCCTGCCCATTCTCGCATTTTTCGATAGCCTGATTGCGCCATATCCCTTTTCCAAGCTCGCCAACGTGCAAAGCACTACACGATTTGGAGGGATGGAAAATGCCTCCAACGTCTTTTATGACGAGCGATCAGTCACCGGCACGCGAAGCTCCGAAGGACTCATCGCCCATGAGCTGGCCCATCAGTGGTTTGGGAATTCCGCCTCGGAAGCTGACTGGCCACACTTGT
>CAZLKP010000373.1:379-4710 GCA_964560095.1 uncultured Bacteroidia bacterium | reverse complement strand
ATTTGGAAGATTTACGTAAAACACCTACTTTAATGTTTAAACATTGAATGTTATGGATCGCAAAAAATTTTTCAAAAGAGCTGCCCTGGGAACCGCCGCTGCCATCACCGGAGCAGGGCTCGCAAAAGCTGGCAACAGCACCTACGACAGGCTCATGGAGCAGGTAGGGTTCAACCACCTGCCCAATAACGAAATCAAAAGCATGAAAAGCGTTTTACATAAAGCCCACACCCGCGGTCATGCCAATCATGGCTGGCTCGATAGCCATCACTCCTTCAGTTTTGCCAATTACTACAATCCCGAGCGGATGAATTTTGGCGTACTGCGCGTCCTCAACGACGACGTCGTAGCTCCGGGCCGGGGATTCGGCACCCATCCTCACGACAACATGGAGATCATTTCCATCCCCTTGGAGGGCGACCTGGAGCACAAAGACTCCATGGGCAACGTGGCGGTAATTCGCCTGGGCGATGTACAGGTTATGAGTGCCGGTACTGGCATTTATCACAGCGAGTACAACCGAAATCGCGACCAGGATGTCCGTTTTCTGCAAATCTGGGTATTCCCCAACCGGAAAAACGTGACGCCCCGATACGACCAGATCACCCTGAATGGCCAGCAGTCCCGCAATCAGCTGCAGCAGATTCTCTCCCCCAATCCGGACGATGCCGGGGTATGGATTCATCAGAATGCCTGGTTTCATCTGGGAAACCTGGAGGCTGGAACCGCTCTGAACTACGACCTGAAAGATCCCTCCAACGGCGTTTACACCTTCGTGCTGGACGGTGATGTCACCATCAATGATCAGACACTCAACAAGCGCGACGGATATGGCGTCTGGGACACCCAATCACTGTCTTTGAAAGCCGATTCAGATGCGCGGGTGCTGATGATGGAGGTGCCGATGGGGCTGGGGTGAAGGAGAAACATAGGAGGGTTGAATTTTGACACCTGATTCCAAAATCAAATTCGTGAAGTTAGGAGTCAAACCTCAACTACATGAAGATCCTGCCGTCTCTCACCATGTCCTGCCTGTTTCTGCTTACTTTCGGCAACCTGTATAGTCAGAAACTGGCGATCAAAGCAGGTCCCATGATGACCTACTTTCAGAACGAAACCCAGTGGGTCGGCGGAATCAATTCCTTCGAACAACTCTATGCTACCTGGGCTGTGCCAGCAGTTGTCGTGAACGGCAGATGGAAGCTGGTCCATCAGTTCTCCCTGGAAGACAGCCACCTGAGTCTCAATGACCGAAGTGAAAGGGATAACAGCGGAGACTTTACCGCGGGAGAACTGAGCCTGAACATTCAGGCTCATGTCCGGTATCAGGCTATCAGGCTATTATTGCCAGACCATCGAAAGCTTCGGCCATACCTGGGTTTGAGCACCGATTTGGTTCTAAGTTCCGGAATGATTGATCCATACACCTCCAATCGGTTTCGCAACAGGAACACCATTGCCGACCTGGTTTTCGGCATGCTGGCCGGGCTCCGACTGAACTTGTCCGAATCTGTGTTCCTGGATGCCGACCTGGGATATGCACCATTCGAGATTGAATACCTCTGGCAGGAAGTTGATAATCCCAATTTACCCATCCAGCAGCAACATGCTGCCGGCTTCAATGCCCTCTGGTTTACTCGGGCTCGCGGATCTGTTGGGGTTGGGTTGTGGATACGGTGAGGGGGTTATGTTTCTAATATCTGTTGAACATGAGTCCTAACTTCAGGTATATGATTCGTTATTGCGTCCCACACCACCTCGAAATCCACACCGAAATACCGGTGTACTAGCAAGTCCCTCATACCAGCCATTCCGCGCCAGTCTACCTCCGGATACTTCTCCCGGAATGAATGATCCAGGTTTTTAGTGGCCTCCCCGATTATCTCAAGGCTCCTTACAAACGCTCTGGTTAGATTTCTATCTCCAACAAAAGCATCATAATCAACCTTCCCACTCTCTTCTATTAGGTAGTCTGCCTCCTCGAGAATGTGTTTTAAATATTCAAGCGACGAGCGAGACATATTCGACCTCTTCTTTTACATATGGATAAATATATTTGCTCATAGCCTCTGGTGTTATCAGGTCGATTTTCCTGTGAAATGTATCCTCCAGCAAAAAGGCCAGATTCATGTAATTTCGAAAAGTTTTTTTCCCAGGCAGGTACTCCACAAGAATATCGAGGTCACTATCTGCGCGCTGCTCATCCCTGACAAAGGAGCCAAAAATCCCCAGGCGCTTCACCCCGTAGGCCGTCAGTTCTCCCCTCTTTTCCAGAAGGGTTTTTTTGATCTCTTCTTTTGTCAGCATCCTTAGCTTTTTATCTAAGGTACGAGTTTACTGGGAGGATTATAGTCTGTGATCGCCAAAACTCGTTAATTTCGGGATATACAGGCAGGATTCATTCTGAAGCTTGATCATTATTAGCGATACTTCTCCGATTAGTGGTCTGCTCATTATTGATAGGCTACACATTCTCGAGGACCTGTACGAGGAGGTGATTATTCTGGAAGCAGTTTACGAGGAATTATCTGTACTAAATCGGTTTGGGTTCGATACTTCAAAGCTTGATGATGCTCATTGGATTTCATTCAGGAATCCTTTAGATCCAACAGTGGTAAGTGAACTGATGGAGGAGTTAGATCGGGGAGAATCTGCTGCAATTGCCCTGGCCATTGAGCTTCATGCTGATTCAGTGATCATTGACGAGAAAAAGGGGCGAGAAATCGCCTTAAAACTGGGACTGGAAATCATTGGGTTAATTGGGATACTGTTAGCCGCAAAAAAGCAAGGGTCATAGATCAAATTCGTCAGATCATAGATGACTTGATCCAACTAGCTAGTTTTAGGGTTAACGGGTCTCTCTATCAAACTATCCTGAAAAGGGTTGGAGAATGATAATGTCATCTCATCCTGTAAATCCTGCAATCCTGTCCGCCAATTCTCACCCCAACACCTCCACCGGATGCAACGCCTTCCGCTGCGTGCCATCCCAGATCTGGTGACGGCAGCTCGTGCCTGGGGCGACGATGACTGTTTCAGCATCTGCATTGCGCACAGCCGGGAATAGCACAAGCTCACCCACCTGCATGGAGACATCGTAGTGCTCAGCCTCATAGCCGAAGGAGCCTGCCATGCCGCAGCAGCCGGAAGGAATCGTTTCGACGGTGAAATTGGTAGGGAGAGAGAGCAGTCGCTCTGTCGGCGTGATCGAACTGATGGCTTTCTGATGGCAATGACCATGCAACAGGATGCGCTTCGGCGTGGTAGTGAAATCATCCGGACCAATTCGGCTGGCCTCCATTTCCCGGACGAGAAACTCTTCGATCATCAGGCAGTGAGGAGCGATCTCCCGAGCCAGTACTTTTAGATCTTCTGACACCAGCTTGGGGTACTCATCCCGGAAGGACAAAATCGCCGATGGCTCCAGACCCACCAGCGGGGTTTCCGCTGAAATCAATTCACCAAACATCTTCACATTCCGAATGGCTAGTTGTTGCGCCTCGTCGAGCAGGCCTTTGGAGAGATAAGCGCGACCACTTTCGGCATGGTCGATGACCTTTACCGTGTAGCCCAGTCGATGCAGCAGTTCGATGGCCTTTCGGCCAATCTCCACATCATTGAAATTGGTAAACTCATCGATGAAGAAGTACAACGCACCTTTTGGCTGTTTTGCGCTAAGCCTAGCTTCCTGTTTTCTGGTCCAGGATCTGAGGCTTCTTTTTACGGTAGGCAGAGAGCGCTTTGGAGCGACCCCCAGGATCCGCTTCAGCGCACCAGAGGTGAGGGCATTGCTCAGAAAGAAGTTGCTGATACCAGGGATCTTCGCCCCAATTGCATTGAGCTTGCCGATGTTGGCGATGGCTCTGGAGCGCAGCGGCACACCGTGCGTTTTGTGATACTGATAAAGAAATTCTGCCTTGAGGGTAGCTACGTCCACATTCGACGGACACTCGGAGGCACAGCCCTTACAGCTCAGACAGAGGTCCATCACCTCTTTGATTTCTTCGCTGGCGAAGGGATTCTCGTCGTTGGAGCGGGTGAGGATTTCGCGAAGAATGTTGGCCCGGGCCCGGGTCGTGTCTTTTTCGTTGCGGGTGGCCATGAAGCTGGGACACATCGTGCCACCCGACAGGTGGGTCTTGCGGCAGTCGCCGGAGCCGTTGCATTTTTCTGCCGCTCGAAGGATGCCGCCTGTCGCCGAAAAATCAAACACCGTGTCAAACTGCTTCGTTTCCTGATCGGCTTCTTCCCATCGATGCAGCCCCCCGATCAGTTGTTTGGTCCGGTGAAAATGAGCCACCTGATCCGCCGGGCGGCTGTGGCGCAACAGG
>CAZLKP010000373.1:0-369 GCA_964560095.1 uncultured Bacteroidia bacterium | reverse complement strand
TCAAACTGCTTCGTTTCCTGATCGGCTTCGTAACGCAGCATGTCATCCATCGGTGCTGCATCGACGATTTTACCGGGGTTGAAGATGTTGTGGGGATCCCAGGTGTGTTTGATGCGGCGAAACAATTCATAGTTTTTTTCGCCCACCATGTGGGGAATGAACTCCGCCCGCACCCGTCCATCGCCGTGCTCACCGGAGAGGGAGCCATTGTACCGCTTCACCAGATCGGCGGTGTCGCTGGCAATTGTGCGAAACATGCGTCGGTCTTCGGATTTTTTCAGGTTGAGGATGGGCCGCAGGTGGATCTCGCCCGCACCGGCGTGTGCGTAATACACCGATTTCTGGCCATGTCTGGCCATCATTTGGCCG